>DYPF01000150.1 GCA_020720105.1 Chloroherpeton thalassium | reverse complement strand
ATCAGAAATAGACTTAACGTCCCACTTATTCTCGGCAATTATTCTGGAATTTGGGTATTTTTCAATTAACTTCTCTGCAATTTTTGCTATGCCTCTTTTGCTCAAATAATTTTCCAGAACTCCTTTTCTATAGTCTCTATCTTCATTTTCATCACTAAATGGTTCAAAAATATAATGACCAATTTCCCCAGCTGAACCATAATCACCTCGGAAAATACGATGATTAAGAATAATTGCACCACCAAGTCCAGTGCCTATTGTCAAATAGATAAAATTACTCTTACCCATTCCTTTGCCAATTTTCAATTCGGTTAGTGCTGCCACATTCGCATCATTATCTACTTTAATTGATTGAATTCTTCTATTTTGATTTATTTTTTGAACAAAATACTCTGCAATGTGCAAATCACTAAATTGAGGAATATTGGGCGAAACAACAATATAACCATCATCATTTACAATACCGGGCACACCAATACCAATAGTGGAAATGTTGGAATAATCTATATATAAATTATTAATTTGCTTTATAATACTATTTAAAATCGCTTCCCTATTTTCCTGAATTGGCAATTTGAGATTTTTAAAAGTAATCAAATTGTAATTTTCATCTATAATTGCAAATTTTAAATTTGTTCCGCCAATATCTATCCCTAAATGTTGCATATTAAGCCTTCTTTTGGTAATACGGCATTGTGAGTAGCAACCCTTCATCTAATTTGATTGTGGGCAACCATCCAGTTTGTTGATTAAGTTTATTATAAGAGCAAACACTTCTTATTTGCTCGCCAATTTTGAATGGAACATAAGTTTTTTCTCTGCTATAATTAGTTAATTTGGATACTCTCTCAAAAATTTCAATTAGTGGAGTTTCTATTCCTGTTGCTACATTGTAAACACCATTCATTTCTGGAGACAATGCTTTGAAGTTTGCCTCAACTATATCATCAATATATACATAATCGCGAGTAATTGAACCATCACCAGTAATGTAAGTGTCTTGCTCTCTTAACATTTTTAAGAAGTAAATTGCTATTACTCCCGCTTCTCCAAATGGATTTTGCTTTGGACCATAAACATTTGTATATCTAAGAACAGTAAAGTCCATTCCAAATACATTTTTATAATATTCAAGGTATTTTTCGGTGGAATATTTAGATACACCATAAGGTGACACTGGTGAATTCGGATGTGTTTCATCACATGGAAATACATTTTGCTCGCCATAAACAGTACCTGCCGAAGATGAAAAAATAATTTTCTTAACTCCTGTTTTTTGTGCAGATTGAAAGATATTTAAACCACCCAAGATATTTGTTTGAGCATCATCTGCTGGAATGGAAACGGAGTGACGCACACTCATTTGAGCTGCATGATGGCTAACTACATCAAACTTTTCTTTTTCGAACACATTGATAATCTCGGCATCATTAATATCCATTTTGTAAAATTTGGCTTCTGATGGAATATTTTCCTCAAAACCTAATGATAAATTATCAATCACCACTACTTGATGACCTTCGCGGATATACCTTTCCGCTATACTTGAACCAATAAAGCCTGCACCACCTGTTATGCATATTTTCATTTTGATAACTCTTATTTTAAATTTTGACAAAATTACGAATAATCAAAAGATATTGATTAATTTTGAAATATGGTTTTTGCCATAATTAATCAAAATTATGAGGTTATTATGAAAGATTTTGTTTTAACGCAAAATGCTCCAGCTCCAATTGGACCTTATTCACAAGGCACAATAGCAGAAGGTAAATTATTATTTGTTTCTGGTCAAATTCCTTTTACTCCCGAAGGGAATCTTGTTGGCGAGACGATTGAAGAGCAAACTCATCAATCATTAAAAAATGTAAAGGCAATTGTTGAAGCTGCTGGTTTAACAATGAACAATATTGTAAAAACAACAGTATTGATGAAAAACTTGGCAGATTTTGGAATAATGAATGAAATTTACAACTCATATTTAGGCGAAAGCAAACCCGCTCGTGCCGCTTACGAAGTTGCCAGATTACCCAAAGAAGTTTTAATCGAAATTGAAGCAATTGCTGTATTTTAATTATTTTCTAACAACAATTAAATCAAAATGAAGAAATCTTTTGTTATATCTTTAATTGTTTGCTTTTTGGCAATTTTTACTCAGCATAAAGCATATTCCCAATTTCAATTTAGTGAAATTATGTATGCACCTGTTAATGATATGCCAGAATGGATTGAATTATATTATTCTGCAAATGATACTCCAATGGATTCAATTCAAGTTACAATCGGGGATATAACAAAAGATCATTCAGTTTCAATTTTACCACAAAAACCATTTTCCTTTATAGTAATAGTCAAAGACACTTCTCTGCTTAAAAAATATATTGCCATTCCAGATTCATTATTACTAATTGAAGCAAAACTTCCTTCATTAAATAATACAGGCGATAGTTTGTATTTAAAAGATTTATTAGGCAATTCAATTGACACTTTTTTTTATAAAGGTAATTGGGCAAAGTCTGGTATTTCTCTTGAAAGAGCAAATTTTAATTTGCCCGCAGACAATTCAACAAATTTAGTCCAATGTAAATCACTCGACTCATCAACCTGTGGAATGGCAAATAGCAATTTGCCTTCAAGCATAGATACGGCAATTGTAACTGATCAATTAATTATCTCCCCTAATCCATTTTCGTCAAACTCTCCAATTAAAAATAAGTGCATAATCAAAATTGCACCTAATTCAAAAGTGGAGAATATCGAGTTGAGCATTTATGATATTAATGGGAATTTAGTTTTGAGGAGAAATTTGTCTGAAAATTATAGCGGAACAGATGCTTTTGAATTTCAATGGAATGGATTGAATGAGAATAATTTTCAATTACAAGCGGGAGCATATCCAACTATTGTCTCTTGGACGGTAGTAAATTCAAGGAAAATTGTTACTTTAAGGTCAATAATTGTAATTGCAAACTAATTTTTTTACCTCAAATGAACAATTTTATTAATTTTTTCTTAATTTTATAATATAAAAAAAGACATCAAGGAATATTATGTTAAAAACTACCAAAGTTTCTGAAATTATGACAACCAATCTGTTTACAATTGAGATTACAGACGAGCTACGCAAAGCCGATGAAATTATGAAAAGAGAACAAATCAAACACGTTCCGGTTGTGGAAGGCACTAAATATATTGGTATTATTACAAGTCATCGGATTTTGGAATATACTTTACGCCATTTATATGATTTTAATGAAGACGAAAAGGATTTTATTGAAACACGAATATTAGATTTTGATAATATCATCGAAAAAAATATTCATTTATTATATCCTGAAGATAGCATTATGAAAGTTATTGAATTATTCACAAAATATAAAAGTGATGTGCTTCCAGTTGTAGATTGGGATAAAAATTTATTAGGTTTGATTACAACAACCGATATTTTCCTTTTCCTCAATAAAGTTATACAAGAAGAAGTTGCATAATTATGTATGCTAAATTATTTAGTTCCTCAATTTATGGAATAGACGCATTTGCCGTAGAAATCGAAATTCATTTAGAGAATGGTTTGCCTGCATTTCAGATTGTTGGGTTGCCAGATGCTACAGTCAGAGAAGCACGCGAGAGAGTGATTGCTGCTCTAAAAAACTCTGGTTTGACAATGCCGAGCAAAAAAATTACTGTAAATTTAGCTCCAGCAAATATAAAAAAAGAAGGTAGTGGCTTCGACTTCCCTATCGCTATTGGCATTTTAGCGGCTTTGGGGCAGATTCCTGCTGAGCAATTAAACGAGATGATAATTATTGGCGAGTTGGCTTTAGATGGGAAATTACGTCCAATTAATGGACTTTTACCTATTTCGATTCAAGCTAAAAAGGATAACTTCAGAACTATACTTGTTCCAAAGGACAATGCACAAGAGGCTGCCTTAGTTGATAATTTGGAAGTTATCGGAATTGATTCATTAGAAGAAGCATTTAGATTTTTGAACAAGGAACTTGTTATTGAGCCAACAAAAGTTGATGTTCAAAATATATTCACACAAGGTCAAGAAAATTTCTTGATAGATATGGGTGATGTTAAAGGTCAGGAAATTGTAAAACGTGCATTAGAAGTTGCGGTAGCGGGTGGTCACAATATATTGATGATTGGACCTCCTGGTTCTGGAAAGTCAATGTTAGCAAAGCGTATAGCTACTATTATGCCTCCATTATCAATGGAAGAAGCACTCGAAACTACCAAAATTCATTCAATTGCAGGAATATTACCACAAAATATTCCATTAATTACTGTTCGACCTTTCCGTTCTCCACATCATACAATTTCTGATGCTGCTTTGGTTGGCGGTGGAATAAACAAAATCAGACCGGGGGAGATTTCACTGGCTCATCATGGCATTTTATTTATGGACGAATTTCCCGAGTTTGCTCGGAATGTTCTGGAAGTACTTCGCCAACCTTTAGAAGATCAATCTATTACTGTTTCAAGAACTAAGCAAACAATAAGCTTCCCTGCGAATTTTATGTTAGTTTGTTCTATGAATCCTTGTCCGTGTGGGCATTATGGCGATCCTTATCATAGCTGTACCTGCTCCTCGACTGCTATTCAAAGGTATATTGGCAAAATTTCGGGTCCATTATTAGATAGAATTGACATCCACGTGGAAGTTCCTGCAGTCAATTATCAGGAAATATCATCTAAACGTGTGGGCGAATCATCTACTGCGATTAAGGATAGAATAATAAAAGCTCGCGAGATTCAGAATGAAAGATTTAGTAAATCGAAAAGTATTTATAAGAACTCAGATATGACTTCCAAACAAATACGTAAATATTGTGAATTAGACGAAACTTCAAATAAATTGCTTAAAACTGCTATTGAAAGGATGGGTTTGTCTGCTCGTGGATATGATAGAATCTTAAAAGTATCGAGAACAATTGCTGACTTGGATAATTCAGAAAATATTCAAGCAAATCACATCAGCGAGGCAATTCAATATCGTGCTTTAGATAGAGATTATTGGAAATAAATTAAAAAAAAGGTTTAAGAATGGTGAAATCAATTATTAATTTTGGGAAATTGCTTTTGCTGGCATTGATAGCTTGGAATTGTGATGGTTCCACAAGTTCAAATGCAAATAACATTGTATTTCCAGAAGACAAAATCGATTATAATACTACTGTACAACCCTTTTTGAAGTATAATTGTGGTTATTCAGGATGCCACAGCAGTTATTCGCTTGCTGCAGGATTATCTATTGATGATTATTTTCAAGTGATGAGTTATCCAGGCTTTGTTATTCCAACAAAACCTGACGAAAGCACATTAGTTCAGATTTTAGAGAGTACTTTGCCACATACAACTTATATCTATCGTGGCTCTATTACTGCAAATCAAAAAACAGGTATTCGCAAATGGATTTCCGAAGGTGCATTGTTAATACCAAAAAAATAACATTTCTGCTCACTTTTTAGCAAATGTTAATGAAAATTCAGACAAATTTTATTAATTTTGAAATTAAAATAATTCAAATTATTCGAGGTAATTATGAAAAAATTCCTAACATTCTTTGTAATGGCTCTTTCACTTGCTTTATTCGTTGAAAGTTGCGACAAAGGTCCTAAGTCTCCCGATGTGGAAGGATATGAAACTTATTCTGATGATAAGTCGGGCTTGTCATTAGAATTTCCGAAAAATTGGGCAAAGACAACAACTCCCGTTCGTTTTGTTGTTTTCAATGATAATCAAGGCAAAACAAGATTTACTCGCTACGATACCGATGGTTTCCCAGCAGCAAAAATTGATGTAAACGTTGTTGCAATGGACACAACCTACACTATCGACTCTGTGATGAAGAAATCAATGAAATTTACTCCAGATTCTTATGAAATTACAGATGCAACAGTTGGCGGACTTAAGGCTAAGAAATTAGTATATGCTTTTGAATTAAATACAGGTGCTTTTAATGGCGAAATGTATGTGATTGAAGTCGATCCTACAAATGCAAACATTATTCAAATCGAAGCATTTGATGGTACTTTCGAGAAATATGAAGAAGCATTTAAGAAAGTTCTATCATCTTACAAACCAGGTAAAATGCCAGTTAAGAGAGTAGACACAATTACTCAAATAGTTGAAGCACCATTGCCATCACAAACAATGACAACCAAGAATGGTATGGGCTATTCAATTCAAATTCCTGACAATTTTGCTGCTGAAAGAAGTCCTTCCAATGGTGTTTTGGAATCAAAGAATTTTATCGGCGAACGTCGTGCAGATTGCAATATAATTGTTGATGTAATTGATGCCTCCAAAAACAAAAAATTAGATAAAATTGTTGAAGATAATCGAGCTACATACAAAAATGCAACTCCAAATAAAAAAAAAATTAACGGAAAAGATGCATATCTTATTAATTCCTCATTTGGAAAAGATGTAGTATCAAGAGTGT
>DYPF01000483.1 GCA_020720105.1 Chloroherpeton thalassium | reverse complement strand
GCGACACGGAAAGTATCATCCACCACAACAAGGATTAAGACAAATATATTTTTTTCATATAGTTATTTTAAAACGTCACGGAAAGTATCATCCACCACAACAAGGATTAAGACACAGACTTTCATAATTATTAGATGTGACAGCGGTGACACGGAAAGTATCATCCACCACAACAAGGATTAAGTGGAAGAAGTTTGGAGTTTGGAGTTTGGAGTTTGCCCGCCAGGAAACTCCTGTCGGACGGGGAGTTTGTTCAAAATAAAAATGCAATTCCCAAAACAATTAACATATATGGGCATTTCAGAATGCTGAGGGTTATTTTTATCTTTTTAGCCGGTTATTTGTAAAAGATTTTGTAGGAGCAATTCGAGTTTCGTATCATTATCGCATTCAAAAGTTTTTGGCATTGCAGTCGAAAACCTGCCATTGTTGTTGAAATAAAACTGGATATAAGAACAGATAGCATCGGTTATTAAGTAATAGTTAACAAAGTTCTTTCCTTCAACAACATTTGTAATTGTTATTGAGATTTTACTGCATTCATCCTGCATTTGCGGGTACAAATCGGCAAGAAAACCTGATGAAGGAGAATAGTCAATATTAAAATAAGGTACATAACCTGCATTGAAAATTGTTTCGAGATCATCTTTAATTGAATTTTCAACAATTGAAATTACCTGAAATTTATCAATAAAATGCCCTGATTTTCTATGACTTGCCTGTATAATTATGTATTTATCATCCTTTATTAAAGTATATCGCTCTAAATATCCAATCGATTCTACTTTAGCAATTTTGTAGTTTGTGCTTTCTATCTTTTCCAGTATTTCCCAGTACTTTAAACTTTTAGATTTACTATGCTATGGTAAATGAAAAGGCGACAAAGTTACTTTATCAAGAGCTAATGAATCGTTTGGTAATACGCCAATAGGCCCAACCTTACTAATTTTAAATTTACTGAATTTTCGAAAATGCGGAGGATTAATTGCAAAAACAGTACTTATCCCTCTTGTTGTGGCTGTATAACACCACCTTAATGGTTCGTTTTGCAAACTTACACGGCCAGAATAATCTACAAAAACTTTATCCCATTCACCACCCTGCGCTTTATGGCATGTTATGGCATATCCAAATTTCACTCTTAATGCATTAAAAAACAAATCGGATTTTAAAGATTGCTTAAATTCTTCTGACCCAATTTTATAATATAATTTCCCAATATCCTTATTCTGCTTCT
>DYPF01000149.1 GCA_020720105.1 Chloroherpeton thalassium | reverse complement strand
TCTCCATTCTGCAGAGGAGAGTATTTATTTTATTCCTTACATTGTAGGGGCAGAGATTGCTCTGCACTAGTCTATTATGGATTCCCACTTTCCCCACTTTCATGAGGATGGAAATGACTGCAAATCTGACTTATGAGACAGGTCCACTATGGATTCCCACTTTCGTGGGAATGACAATCAGCCATTTTCAAATTCTCAAATTTTCAAATTATCAAATTTTTTTTAACCTTATACTTCTTTATTTAATTATAAAATTACCTTATGAGCATAATTAAAAATATACTAAATTCCAAAATCAAATACTTCTACTTAACAGCATTCCTGCTTGTTTTGTTAGACCAAGCAACCAAATTAGCCGTAAAAGGATTCAACTTTGGTGGATTGGAACATCAAGGACTAAATTATGGCGAACTAATACCTATCATTGGTAGTTTTCTGCAATTAACATTTATCGAAAATCCAGGGATGGCATTTGGAATTCACTTTGGAGTGATTGGTAAATTTTTCTTAAGCCTGTTTTCGGTGATTGCAAGCATCGGATTAGTTTATTTAATTTATAAATTGAAGGATTTCCATTTTGCTGTTAGATTAGGATTTTCTTTAATACTTGCTGGTGCATTTGGCAACTTGATTGATAGAGTTTTCTATGGAGTGATTTTTGATTATGGTCCCTTATTTTATGGCTTAGTTGTAGATTTTATACAAATTGATATTCCCGATATTAATCTAGGTTTTTATTCATTATCACATTGGCCTGTTTTTAATGTTGCTGATTCTTGCGTTACTATTGGTGTTTCAATCTTGATTTTATTTTATAATAAAATTCCAAATTATACAGATATATTTCCCAAAAAAGCTTCTGAACCAAATCAAGCTTAATAATTGAATTATATGTATTTTCATTATTCAAAAAGTCTGTAATTTGTATGCCTGATTTTACCCCAACTTCTATTGATAATCGCGCTGAATATATTGAACAAATATTCGAATTCAAAGTTCCGCGTGGTCAACGTTCTGAAAGAGTTGACCAATATATCACAAGAATGGTACAAAATGCAACCCGTAATAAAGTGCAAAATGCAATCGATTCCGGCAGAGTTTCCATAAATGGAATTGTTGCTAAGTCAAGTAAAAAGTTAAAACCAAATGATCATATTGTTTGCCGTATTATAAAACCTCCTCCGATGGAGCTTATTCCTCAGAATATTCCTTTATCCGTTACTTATGAAGATGATTATTTAATGGTAGTGAATAAACCCGCTGGAATGGTCGTACACCCCGGATTTGGCAATAGATATGGTACTCTTGTTAATGCTATTTTATACCATTTTGGAAATCGTGAGGCAATCAAAATTGATTTTGATGATGATGAAGTCGATGTTGAAGGTTCAGACGAGACTCTGGAGACTAATGATGATGACGAGGAATTAAAGATTTTATACAGCGATCAAATTCGTCCAGGGATTGTTCATCGTATTGATAAAGATACTTCGGGATTATTGCTAATTGCCAAAGATCCTTTTACTCATTCTCAATTAGCCAAACAATTCGCGGCTCACACTATTGAACGTGAATATTTGGCGTTAGTCTGGGGAAAGTTTAAGGAAGATTCTGGCGCAATCATCGGTAATATTGGCAGATCGTCTCATAATCGAAAAATGTTTACAATTGTGAAAAAAGATGGGAAGTATGCAAAAACTGATTTTTTTGTAAAAGAGCAATTTGAATTTACAAGTTTAGTGCAGTATAAATTACACACAGGTCGCACTCATCAAATAAGAGTACATTCTACCTCGCAACATCATCCAATTGTGGGAGATAATTTATATGGAGGAGATAAAATTATTGCTGGTGGTGAAATTCCAACTTTAAGAAATAAAGCAATATCATTATTGAATGTTGCAAAAAGACAAATGCTACACGCAAGAACATTAGGGTTTGTACATCCAATTAAAAATGAATTTATGCTTTTTTCATCAGAATTACCCGATGACTTCCAGCAAGCATTTGAAATAATTTCCAAATAAATTACAAATAAAAGTTACTATATGAATCTCTCCAGAGCTTTTAACAAAACTTTTTGACTAATTGGTTTGGTTAAATAATCATCGCAACCTAATTCCAAAATTTTGTCTTTTTCTTCTTTAAACGCATAAGCAGTCTGAGCAATCACAGGCAGTTCAGGTCTGATTTTCTTTATTAATTCAATTGCCTCGGACCCATCCATAATTGGCATTCTTATGTCTAATAATACCAAATCGATTTGTGGATTATCCTTTATCATTTGGACTGCAGTTTTTCCATTTTCAGCATAAAGTATTTTATATTTATCGTCTTTGAGCACTCTGCAAAGGTATAAATAACTTGTGAAATCATCTTCTGCAATCAAAATTACTTTGTTTTGTTGGTCTGAATCCTTTTCCAAGCTCTCAATTTGTTCAATATCGAGATCTTCTGCTGGGTGGAATGGGATAGTAAAATAAAAAGTTGAGCCTTTATCTAACTCGCTTTCTACCCAAATTTTGCCGCCAAATTTCTCAACTAAACCTTTGCAGATAGCCAAGCCTAATCCAGCACCCTCAAAACCACGTGTTAATTTTAAATCAATTTGAGTAAATCTATCAAAAATTCTTTCATAGTTCTCCTTTGAAATTCCGATTCCAGTATCTTTAACGTAAAACTGAAGATTTTTACCAATAAGCTTATAGCCATATTCTACTTTGCCATTATGAGTAAACTTTATTGCATTACTTATCAAATTTGATATGATTTGAGTAATTCTTGTTTCATCTGAAATTATAGGATATTCATATTTACTTGGTAAATAATATGTAAGCTCAATTTGTTTTTCCTGTGCTTCGGGTGTAAATAATGAATACAAACTGCACAATGCTGAATTTAGAGAAACAGGCTTCTCCACAAATTGAATTTGTCCTGTTTCAATTTTTGAAATATCTAAAACATTATTAACAATTTCTAATAATCGGTAGCCACTTTTTCTAATCATATTTGTAAAATCATTCATTTCTGAACGCGTGATGTTTTCATCTTGTAATAAAGCAGAAAAACCAAGAATACCATTCAATGGTGTTCTAATTTCGTGTGAGATATTTTGCAAAAAGGCTGTTTTTAAATTATCACTTTCTTCTGCCTTAATTTTTGCTTGAATTAATTCAATTTCCGCTTTCTTTCGTTCTGTAACATCTCGCTGAATAGCTAAAAATCCAATTATAACACCTTGCTCATCTAAAATTGCTTCTGATGAACCTTCAACATCTATCAATCTTCCATCTTTTGCTTTGTTTACAAATTGGTCGTGAATTCTTTCTTTATTTAAAAGCATTTTCCAAATTGTTTTTACTACATCTGGTGGATTACTGCCACTTTTGAGAATTCTTGGAGTTTTCTTACCGACAACTTCTTCGGTAGTATAACCATATAAATTAGTAAATTCATTATTTATATAAGTGATTATGCCATTTACGTCCGTTAAAAATATTACTTCGCTTGATTTTTGAATAGCTCGATCTAACTTCAAAAGCTTATCTTCTGCAATTTTTCGCTCTGTAACATCGTGAATAATAATTGAAATTATTGGCTTATTATTTTGAATAAGTTTACTTTGATAAATTTCAACATCCTTAATCACGCCACTTTTTGTTTTTTGCTTAATGTAAAAGTGATTATAATCCTTATCTAGAAATCCTTCCACTCTCTCATTTATTTCACTTTGAGACATAACGTTAAGTTCAATCATTCTCATACCTATCAATTCATCAACAGTCCAGCCATAGAATTTACTTGCAGTTTCATTTGCAAAAATTATACTTTGTGTTTCGGGATCTACCATTAAGATAATCGATTCATTGTTTTCGATAAAAGTTCTGTATCTTGCTTCAGATTCAACTAACTCTCTTTCTGCTTTTTTCTGTTCAGAAATATCCCGAAATTCTGTTACTCTTGCTATTATTCCTTTATATGGAATATCTTTACCATGTATTCTCAATGGGTATTCTTCACCATTTTTTCTAATTCCTATCGCCTCGTATGGTTTATCATAGCTACTATTAATCTTTTCTATTACCTCTGCACGAGATTTTTCTGCAATCAATAAAAGTCCATCCATCCCTATTAATTCTTCGTATGAATATCCGGTAATATCTGATAAACCCTTGTTGCAATCCAATATCAATCCTTGGTCGTGAATTGCAATTCCTCCAAATGTAGCATTATGCAAGGCTTTAAACCTAATCTCGCTTTCTTCAGCTCTTATTTTTTGCTCTATAATAGATTGCTCAGCCTTTTTTCTATCCGAAATATCTCTTAGCACTCCCTCGATTCCAATAAAGTTGTTGGATTCGTCAAATAACAATCTTGCGTTGGTAGAAACCGTTATTACTTCTTTGTTGGGTGAATTTAAAACAATTTCAAAATCAGAAACGCTTCCATATTTTTGCAACTCTTCTAACAATAATTGTCGTTTTTTAGGATCTTTATATAATATATCAACAGATTTGCCAATTAGAGAATCTCTATCAAAACCATATTGTTCAGCAGATGGGCTTATTTGAGTAATTATTCCTTGAGTATCTACTCTATATAAAACATCTTGAATATTTTCAAACAAAGAACGGTAAGATTCTTCGCTTGCTTTTAATTCTTCTTCTAATCGATAACTTTCAGATACGTCTCTAAACACCATCACAACGCCAAAGAGTTCTCCATTTTCGTTAACAATAGGAGATGCAGAATCAGCAATTTGATATTCCTTTCCGTTTCGGGAAATTAATTTTATGTGGTTTGCAAGTCCTACAACTTTTCCAGATGAAATAGCTTTTGCAACTGGATTGTGTGCTTTTTCACCAGTTATTGCATTTACAATTTTGAAAACTTCATCTAAAGGTTTTCCCAATGCTTCGGATTCACTCCAGCCTGTTAATGCTTCTGCAACTGGATTCATTCTTGTTATTAATCCCTCTTGATCAGTAGCAAGTAAACCATCACCAATAGAATCCAAAGTTACAGAAAGTTCATTTTTATGCTTTTCTAATTCTAATTCTGCATTTTTTCGTTCATCAATGTCCCTAATATTTAACAGCAAGGCAGCTTTTCCGCTAACATTTACAGTTCTTAGAGTAATTTCAGTCCAGAAATTCTCTCCATTATTCTTTTTGGACAACCATTCAAAAAAATTGTAACCCTCCTCGTAGGCAATTTGATTATTATGCTTGATTCTATCAAAATTAAATCCAACTTCAGTAGCACTAATTCTATCAGGACTGATATTCATCGCTTCTTCTTTGGTAGCAAAGCCAAACATCTGAACCATTGTTAAATTTACTTCAATAAATTTACCTGTTTCTATATCTTGAATTACAATTGCATCATTAGATGAATCAAAAATATGTTTATAATTCTGTTCTTTTTCTGATAGGCTCTCTTCTGCTTTTTTCCGTGCTAATGAATTAGACACAATTCCAGCAAAAGCACGCACTTCTACGATGAAGGGTGGCGGCTGATCCTTAGATGAAAATAATGTTATCGCTCCATAAAGTTTATCTTTATGAATAAGTGCGATGCCGATTACCCATTTTATACTAAAGGCCCTCTCTATTGCTTTTGTAACTAATTTTGGCATTCCTCCAAATGTAATATCAAATAATGAGTGAGAAATTGCGTATTTTTCATTAAACATTGTTTCATAAAAATCAGATGGAACAGGTACTTTGTATTTAATTAGCGAACCACCAAGCAAATTCTTAACTAATGATGAGTGAGATCCTGATAAACTCGAGTATTCAATAACAAGTTGATTTTTCTCTTCTTCGTAAGAAGAAATAATACAATGACTTACATCAAAATACTCTTTGGCACGAGCAACTATTAAAGGGTAAATTTCACTATAAGGAACATTTCCCATTTCGATGGAGAAGTCATTCAGTTTTAATAGGGCTTCACTTAATCGCTTATATGAATCTTGATAATCTAACTTATCCAAGCTGTCTAAAGTTTCAAAATGGATTTTACTTTGATTATCACTCGATTTTTCTTTATTTGAGAGCTTGTCACTCATTACTTTCACCTTTTGGAAATTGAGAATATTATAACACCAATTAATGATTTTCTTTTACCCATAACAATCTCGAAATTTTATTATTGAATAATGCAAATTATAAAAAAATATTTGATTTTAATAACTTTGCTAACTTTACTTTCTATAATATTATCATCCCTACGGGATTATTTATTGTTCCGTATCTTCCTATTCTATAATATTATCATCCCTACGGGATTTCAACATTACTAACTTTACTAACTTTACTTTCTATAATATTATCATCCCTACGGGATTTCAACATTACAAACTTTACAAACTTTACAAACTTTACAAACTTTACAAACATTACAAACTTTACAAACTTTACAAACTTTACAAACTTTACAAACTTTACAAACT
>DYPF01000148.1 GCA_020720105.1 Chloroherpeton thalassium | reverse complement strand
GTATTGTTGCCCTAAGAAAGCAAAGCCTTTTCCTAATTCAAGCAAAAATTTGGGGATGTTATCCATTAGACTCAACTCAATCTCACGCTCTTGTGCATATTTTGTAAGTTGCATAAAATCAAAACGATAAGGATCAATTGATAATTGTTCTACAACGGCACTTCCCCATTTGTGAGTTTCTTGTTTTTCTACAATAGACTTGCCTATGTCCCAATATAAATTAATCATTTCACTATTAGCCGAAAGATCTGATTTTATTTAAGCTGATTTTATTTTGGTTTTAGTCCCTTGCAACCAACTAAAATAGTCTTTTTCTTGTAATTTTATTTCATTATTTTGATGAATATATTTATTAAATTTTATAATATCTACAATTTTAAAAAAAATTTATGGCGAATTCTTTATTTCTTCTTTCTCTCTCCTTCTATTTTAACGATGTGGATTGGTATTTATGGTGGTAAATAAAATTTGGTTCCATTTTCATTAGTTTTACGTTCGGTGGTAATTCAATTTGTGGAAATAATATTCCTGTAGTATCATTTACTATATCATTATATTCTAAATATACCTTGATATTGTTAATATCTAAATTTGCAATTTCTTCCACTCCACCGGATAGAACTATACTCACCCTACGTGGATTAATTTGATTGCTTCCGCTTATTTCTCCGCCAACCACCAACAATGGTACCTGATTTAGTGAAATTGAACAATCTTGTTGAATTTTTGCCGAAAACAAAACGCTTTTAGGTTTGATTTTGATAGATTGATTAAATGTATCAAGAATATTTATTCTACCTGAAATATGTTTGTAAGCATCGGTGATTTGGCGATTTTCTGTGGTTAAAAAATCAAATTTCTCAATTAATTCCTCAAAACCTTTAATTTCAGCAAAGTCTGGCTTTAATACAACATCGCCAACAATTTGGAAGCCAGCGCGTGTGTGAATTTTTATCGCTGATTTTATAGATGCCTGTTTATTATCAATTTTTGCGAGTTTTAAAATAATAAAATCAGGGATAATACTCTTGATTTCAGCTTGTTCCATCGAGTTTATCCCTTGTGCCAATTTTGTATAAGAAATTTCTATTTTTTCCAAATTGCTCGGGTGTCGGGAAATATCAATTAAGCAACGAATATTTTTATTAAAGTATTTAATTGTTAGCAAATCCCAGCCACGTCCTTTAATTTCAATTGTTGCACTTTTGGGAACTTCTGACTCCACAGCTTGGTCTTCGTCGGTCACTAATTGAATTGGAATATCCACATAAGTATTATAATCGCCATTCAAACTAACATAAAGCCAGAGCGAAATGGCGACTACAAATGAAATCACTATACCACGCGAACGAATTTGCTCGGCAAATTGCTTCCACGTGAATATCGATTTAGAACCAGAAGTAGGATAGTCGGGCAAAAATACCTCGTTTAGTGTGATAACCGATACCTGCAATCAATTGGTCAGCAAAAGCATAATCCACGCCACCACCGAAAGCTAAGCCGCTACTATTATAATATTTCCAATAATACCTATTGTCATTTGTGTAATTCCTGGCTAAAACTGTGTCTTGTTGGGAATAAACTCCAACATTTGCAAATAAACCAATTTGCTCATTCAAATCATAATGCAAACCTAAATCTGCTGTCAATATTATTGCTGGGTAACGCAATTCCTCGTATCCACTTGGTAATGGTTGCGATGGACTTATACCTGTTGACGGATCGTATTGTGCATAATTTGGAATGTCTTTAGCAAATCCGGCAAGTCCAACACTCAAACTTGCAAACCAATAACGGAAGCCAACTCCGGCAGACAATCCACCTTCGCCTCCATAGCCAATATCGAACATCATAGCTTTGAAAACTGCATCTTCATCGGCAACTGCGGAGTTTACTTCGGGTTGTGCGATTGCAATTTGGTTAAAAGAAAAAGCAATTAGCAATAGAAATAAGATTTTTTTCATAACTTTACTCTTTTTTATTCACACTAAAAATCAAATTTAAGAAAATATTATTTATTCCTCAAACTTATAAATAGCAAATTACAAAAAAATATCAAATTATCAAGGATTTCTGCTTTCCAATTTCTTGAATTCCTTGTCAAAGGTGGATTCGATTGTACGGCTCATCATAGTACCGAACACAGATAATTCTATATCAAGTTCAATTTCGTAATCAATTAACTTGATATAACCCGTTCCAATAGTTGAATCGATATACAAGTTGTAATTTTGCCATTCTACTCTTTTCACAAATTGTTTAAGCAGCTCGTGAGGTAGAATATTGACAGAAATCCAATTTTTCATTTCCATTGCTGTGTAATCTGTTTTAAATTTCTTTTGTAGTTTTTTCATAAATTTATTTATTTTATTGAATAAAAATCATCTTATATTTTTCTATATACTTGTATTTCTATGAGTTATGATTATAAAATCATAAGAAATATTAAAAATAATTAATTTGCTTATATCTAAAGTTTTCATAATTTTGTATTTATAATTTCAACAATTTCAAAATTAAATAACTTTTACATAAAATGAAAACGGTTAACGAAAAAATTTCCGAATTAAGGGAAATGAAATCCAAATACTCGTCAAGTGCTAATCAAGAAAAAATTCAAAAGCAGCATTCCGAAGGCAAGCTAACTGCTCGCGAAAGATTAGAAAAATTATTCGATAATGGCTTCTATCAGGAAATTTACAATTTAGTGGAACGCTCCACAACTGGCTATGGGATGACCGACAAGGAAGTTTCGGGCGATGGTGTGGTTGATGCTCTTGGTGCTGTTGATGGAAGGTTAGTTTTTGCGGTTTCGCAAGATTTCACTCAAATGGGTGGCAGTGTTGGCAAAATGCACGCATGGAAATTCTGCGAAATGATGCGTAAAGCATTAAAAAACGGCACTCCATTTGTTTCGATTAATGATAGTGGTGGAGCAAGAATCCAAGAGCCAATTGATTCTTTGAATGGTTATGGCGAAATCTTCTACCATAATACTTTACTTTCGGGTGTTGTTCCCCAAATAGCTGTAATTGCTGGACCTTGTGCTGGTGGTGCTGCATATTCTCCCGCCTTGATGGACTTTATTATTATGGTTAAGAATACCGGAAAAATGTTTATTGCAGGTCCGCAAGTTATCAAAGAAGCAACAGGCGAAATCATTTCTGCAGAAGAACTTGGTGGTGCTTTGGCTCAGGCAACTTATAGCGGTAATGTTCATTTTGTAGCCGAAGACGATTACCATGCAATGCAATTAACTCGTCAATTATTATCCTATTTACCATCAAATAATACACAAAATCCACCAAAAATTGGCGATAGTTCAATTGATATTAGCGAAATTCCAATATTAAATAGTATTATTCCAGACGATTCACGCGAACCTTATGATATGATGCAAATTTTGGTGAATGCTTTCGACCCCAATTCGATTTTGGAAGTTCAAGCACATTTTGCCCCAAATATAATATGTTCATTTGCTCGATTGAACGGCAGAGTTGTGGGAGTTGTCGCCAATCAACCAATGCACAAATTTGGTTCGATTGATATTGATGCTTCTGATAAAAGCTCTAGTTTTGTTCGTTTTTGTAATGCGTTTAATATCCCTATTATCACTTTTGTAGATGTTCCCGGATTTTTGCCCGGTATTGAACAAGAATTTGGTGGAATAATTCGCCACGGTGCCAAAATGTTATTCTCGTTCTCAGCTTGTACAGTTCCAAAAATTTCTATCGTAGTCCGCAAGGCTTATGGTGGAGCATATTTGGCAATGAATGCCAGAAGTTTGGGTGCTGACCGTGTTGCCGCATTGCCAACTGCCGAAATAGCAGTGATGGGAGCAGAAGGAGCAATTTCGGTATTATTCAAAAATGATATTAAAAAAGCGGAAGACCCAAAGAAATTCCGTGCAGATTTAGTTGATAAATATCGTATTGATTTTGCCTCACCTTATCCTGCCGCTAAGTCTGGTTTGGTTGATGATGTTATTGAACCATCACAAATTCGACAATATTTATCAGTCTGCTTAGAATCGCTTATCAATAAAACTGAATTACGTCCACATAAAAAACACGGCTTAATTCCAATGTAGGAGGATATTATTATGTTTTATAAAATGTTTATGAAAATTAAAAATAAAGAATATCAAGTAGAAATCGAAGATATTACAGACAAAGTATCTGTGGGACCTGATAGTTATAGCAAAGGTGTTTCGAATAAATTTTCGAAACCTATCAAACCAATAAGCAGTCAAAAATAGGTAAAGTTATGAATATGTCAAATCTTAACGAAGCATTCCTTCTAGTTTTTATAGGACTTTCGGGTGTTTTTCTTGTGCTTGGCTTTTTTTATGTATTACTAATTACAATTAATAAGGTATCTCATTACTTTAATAAAATTAAAGTTGATAAAAAGTTAAAGGCAAAGCCAGTTTCAACTTCAAGCATACCCAATGATGAAATTGACCCCGAAATTGTTGCTGTTATTGCATCTGCGATTTTAGTTACTCTTAAAACAAAAGTAAAAATAAAGAGCATCAAATTTTTAACTTCATCAGATGATACATCTTGGTCAAGAATTGGCAGATTATCCCTGATTGAATCGCACAATATTAGTGTTAAATAAAATTTATTAATAAGAAATTTATAGGAATTAAATAAATGAAAAAATTATTAGTTACAGTAAATGGTACTACTTACGAAGTAGAAGTAGAAATAATTGAAGAAGATAGCGATAGTGAAATGCCCATTCCACAAGCATATCAACCTACTACATCTGTAATGCCTCAAATGCCACCTAAACCAACTTTTGGTCAAACTCAAACAACAATGACTGATAAGATATTACGGGCACCAATGAATGGCAAAGTAATTGGCGTTAAGGTGCAAGTGAATGAAAATGTTGAATCAGGTCAAGTGGTTATTGAATTGGAAGCAATGAAAATGAAATCTAATATTTATGCACCAGGAGACGGGCAGATAAAAGCAATTTTCGTTAATTCTGGTGATTCAGTTGAAAGTGGTCAGAACTTATTAGAGTATATGTAGGAGAAAATTACTATGTCAATTTTCGACTATTTTGGCAAATTCTTTGCAGGTATGGGATTTTGGAATCTCGAAATCGGGCAAGTAGTTATGATTATTATTGCTATTGGTCTAATGTACCTTGCAATTAAAAAGAATTTCGAACCACTTTTACTATTGCCAATTGGGCTGGGTGCATTTTTGATAAATCTTCCAGGTAATGGATTGATGGACTTGCCAGTTGTAAATTATGTGAATAATCTACCAGTGTTCGAGCATACAGGAGGCTTATTCTACTGGATTTCACACGGAGTTACATTAGAAATATTTCCTCCGCTAATTTTCCTTGGAATTGGAGCAATGACCGATTTCGGACCTTTGCTTGGCAATCCAAAGACATTTCTACTTGGTGCAGCAGCTCAATTTGGTGTTTTTACAGCATTAGTTTTAGCTGTTATGCTTGGTTTTAATTTGAACGAAGCAGCAGCCATTGGCATAATTGGTGGTGCTGATGGACCAACAGCAATATTCTTAACACTGAAATTAGCTCCACACTTATTAGGAGCAATTGCTGTGGCAGCTTATTCTTATATGGCACTTGTTCCATTGATACAACCGCCTTTAATGAAGCTAATGACAACCGAAAAAGAACGTCAAGTTGTGATGCCACCACCTAAAGCAGTATCGAGACGAGTAAAAATTATATTTCCAATATTAGTAATACTATTCGGTGTGTTGATCGTTCCACCAGCAGCACCTCTTATTGGTATGCTTATGGCAGGCAATTTAATGCGTGAATCAGGAGTAGTGGAGCGTTTAACTAATATGGCTCAGAATGAATTGATTAATATTATCACTTTCTTTCTTGGAGTTTCGGTTGGCTTAACAATGACGGCAGAATCATTTTTACGATTAGAAACAATTAAAATTATCGTTCTTGGAGTTTTTGCATTTGGATTATCAACAGTTGGTGGCTTGCTATTAGGCAAGATAATGTATAAATTATCAGGTGGAAAGATTAATCCACTCATTGGCTCGGCTGGAGTTTCGGCAGTACCAATGGCAGCAAGAGTATCTCATAATGTTGGGCAAGAAGCAAATCCAAACAACTACTTGCTAATGCATGCAATGGGACCAAACGTAGCTGGAGTGATTGGCTCAGCAGTAGCCGCAGGTATTTTAATTGCAATTTTAGGATAAAATACTAAGAGAAAATATTCATCCGATGTTTTGATACATTGGATGAATGAAATATTTTTGTAATTAATAGGGGCTGTCTCATAAGTTGTCAAATTGGGTACTATGGTCAGACGAGGACGTCCGACCTACCAAAACATATTCCTCCATATAATTGTAGATTTGTATTTCAGAACCTTCAGAAGGTTTATAAGATATTTCCCTGAATGATCTAAACAAGTGATTGCATAGCCTTTGAGCAGATAATCCTTCAATACATTTGTAGCCCATATACG
>DYPF01000482.1 GCA_020720105.1 Chloroherpeton thalassium | reverse complement strand
TAGTTCAAACAGTAATGATATATTTGTACAAAATCAAGCTGTAACTCCTACTTCAGTAGCCCCTGGTGGCACGATTGACGCAAGCTGTGACCAATACTATTCAGGAAATACACCTGATGCTAATTTAGAAAATCCATATTTAGGATATTACCTTTCTACTAATACATCTTTTAGTTCTTCTTCCGACACTTACCTTGGAGAAGACTCATCGGGAATTGGTAGTGATGATTTGTATGATACGGAAAGCGTAACTTTAACCATTCCAACCGGAACATCACCAGGAACCTATTATATACTTTTTGTTGCTGATTATACCAATTTAATCTCTGAAACTAATGAAAATAATAATGTTGCATTTAGTCAAATTACTGTAAGTGGTTCAAGTTCTTCTAATGATATATTTGTACAAAATCAAGCTGTAACTCCTACTTCAGTAGCCCCTGGTGGCACGATTGACGCAAGCTGTGACCAATACTATTCAGGAAATACACCTGATGCTAATTTAGAAAATCCATATTTAGGATATTACCTTTCTACTAATACATCTTTTAGTTCTTCTTCCGACACTTACCTTGGAGAAGACTCATCGGGAATTGGTAGTGATGATTTGTATGATACGGAAAGCGTAACTTTAACCATTCCAACCGGAACATCACCAGGAACCTATTATATACTTTTTGTTGCTGATTATACCAATTTAATCTCTGAAACTAATGAAAATAATAATGTTGCATTTAGTCAAATTACTGTGGTAAATGGTTTAAATAATGAAGATTTTAGTTTAAAAGAAAATATCACAATTTATCCAAATCCAACTTCCGAAACCCTATATTACACAATTACTAACATATTTGAAATAAATAAAATAATTGTTCATAATGAACTAGGGCAGATTATTAAAACTATTAATAATCCTACTAATACAATAAATTTAAATGAATTAATAAAAGGAGTATATTTTATTGATTTTATATCTTCTGATGATAAGAGAGCAAGATTTACTATCCTTAAAAATTGATTCAAAAACGTAAATTTGTAATTCACTTTAGATGTTGAATTTTTCAATTAGTAAGTCAATAGCTTGGTGTATAAATAGATATCATTGAATCTTGTAAAAGTCATTTTTGGAATGCTACTTTTTGTTAAAGGCTGATTATATTAACGCTTTCATAAACTATTAAAGGAGTTAAAAAAATTGCTTGAAAAGGGGAAGTAAAAATGAAAGGTTACTTCTTTTTATCCC
>DYPF01000481.1 GCA_020720105.1 Chloroherpeton thalassium | reverse complement strand
AGCCTAACAACTTTAAACTCTCAAAATTGATCATCATCTTTTCAGTGAATCTCTTGAAACCTTATCTTCCTTAGAGACAAAAATAAAAAAATTGATCTACTATCTCTTTAATGACCCAGGGTCATTGGGTCGGCAATAGAATATGACTGGTATTCATCAGATGGTCAATTCTGACCCACATGACCCAAGACCCTTCTTTCTGATCATTCTTTTATTATTGGAATCAATTCTAAGCTATTTCATTATTTCATTAACTCTTATAAATATATTTGATGAGTCAGCAAACCGTCCCTTAACCGGCTCCACAAGGGAATCAGCAACAGCAACAGCAACCCCTACATCAGCCAATCTCATTACCTGGCCCAATGTTCGATAGCGGTAAAGAATTATATTAAAGACTTTATCGTAACTTAGCTCAAGAAACTTCCCAATTTAGAAAACTAAAGTATGAAAAATTGTTGACTTCAATTAATTAGCTCTAATACTGGAATAACAGTGGAGGACCACATGACTAATAAGAGAGGGCTGTATGCAGGATGTTTATATAAAATTTGTAATTGATAAAATTGTACATTTTGATTAAATAGGTTAGAGACAGAAAGAAACAGAAAGTTTCCTGGAATACTTATCGATATTACGCGTTGGCCTTATTCTCTGGGACATTCGCAACCTACATGGGAGACGAAGCCTTAAATAAACCAAAAGGACAACACAGCAACTTATGGATCGCACTCATCATCATTGGAGTCCTATGGGGTATCGTTTAGAGTTGCAGATTGGTGAAAAAATATTTTTGTTGAATAGGATGAAGCAAAACCATTAAAATCTTAGTGATTTCATAAACACAATATTGCAATTGATTTTTTACTATTCAATCTATAAAATTTTACTAATACGCCTCATTAAATCAGAATCTATAATCAAAGAGTTGTTCGATTCACAATAAAATAAAAAAGCTCTACAGAAATGATCTCTTTATAAATCACATAATATTTTAAATTAATAAAATCCCGGACGACGGCTGTGACCGACGTCAATTAGGTACCTTAGTATATGTTCTGGCCTCAAGTAAAAATCAATTGAACCAGGTCTTCAAATTCAGTTAATTTATTTGATCTAATTAATCTTTTACCTAATTTTTCAAAAAAAATAGAAGACTATATGTCTGCATACGGGCTCGGCTTGTGGATTTATGTCAAATAAATTAAAAAAGCTTTTTGCATTCCTGCTGATGCCGATGATTCCAGTGT
>DYPF01000480.1 GCA_020720105.1 Chloroherpeton thalassium | reverse complement strand
GTCGAAATTACCTTTTTTCTGTGTCCAACTGTTAGCCGAAGAAATTATTTTCTTGTGGAAAAATGGGGAATGGCACATAACGGCTGAGGCTAAAAGCTGGCGGGCATTTCGGAGTACTTCACTGTCAACCTACGATAAAGTTTATTAGATGTAATGCCCTTAAAATTAGCACTATCCGCCCGCTTGATTTTAGCCTTTGTTACCAACTGTTTATTTTATTATTACAAATTTTCCATTAATTAATAATTCATTATTCTGTATTATTTGATAGATATATACACCTTTTTCAAACTCTTTATTTAGAATTTCAATTTTATCAGAAATGGTTTTAATGCTCTTTACTTTCACTCCAGAATTATTGAAAATATTTATTATAGTCAATTTGTTGAATTTATTCGAAAAGCAAATATCTGATTTTTCTAACACGGGGTTAGGAAATACAATCGTTGAATTTGTTTTTGAATTAAAGCCTTCAATACCTTCAGTACAATCATAAAGTTCTAAGTAGATATTATCAATTAGCCATCCTTCTTGATTTGTTTCAACCGAATCAGTTTTAATTGAAAATCTAATTGTCAAAGAATCATGAAATTCTGATTTTATACCTATTTGCCAAGCCCATTCAAATTGAGAATAAATCCAATCATTTGATGTCCCAGTAAAGGCAGGAATATTTCCAATTATTGTATCTGTCAATGTGTAAAAATTATTTCCATATGCATAAATTGGGTCAGAATCTAATATTATATTTGTCCAATTTGTATCGTTATCATAACGCACTTCAATAAAACCACCATCTTTGTTTAATTCAAAGTCGTATTTGTGTATAAAAAACATATAACCAGTCCCCCAGCAACTTCCGGAAGGAGGAATGATTTTTACTTGAAAAGAAGAAAAATTATTTGTTTGATAATTTTCTAATGTGTCTGAAATTATTGCAAATGGTGGGCTATAAGCACTATCAAGAAATGATTTCATTGGAATCCCAATTTGCCATAAGTTGTTAGGTTGAGTTGTGTCAATTTCAATTAATTGGCTGTTGTTTTCAAAGTCAATACTGGCAGAATAATGAGTTTGAGCAAAAGTTGATACGCTTATCAAGCATACACTTAGAAATACTAAAATTTGTTTCATGTTCTTTTTTATTAAATAGTTGGTAACATTTGTATATCCCCACCTTTTGAATATTAACCGGTGTATATATCCGTTATATGTTCCGGGGGATTTATACCATAAAAGTATTGTTTTTCG
>DYPF01000147.1 GCA_020720105.1 Chloroherpeton thalassium | reverse complement strand
TTCCCGTGCAAACGGGAATCCACTTCTATAAAGGATTTATGGATTCCCACTTTCGTGGGAATGACAAACAATCATTTTCAAATTATCAAAATATATTTTATTTTAATTCATTTGTGGGTTATAAAAAAACAGCAGTTAAATCTTGTAAGCAAAATCGATTTTCTCGATGATACCGATGACTATTCTCAGAGTTAGTTCTATCTATACTAATAAATAAAAAAAATGGCTGCCGTTTAATATCAGCAGCCATTTATATTTATTTGATAATTGAGAAATTATTCTGTAACGTTTTTCTCAAACTTCTTTATGAAGAATTTTACAGCAAGGTAACTTACAAAAATAAGTACGGGCCATGTAAATAATTCTATTACTAAACTTGTCATATTATTATCCTTGAATTATTATTAAATTATTAATATAAATGTGGATCTGATTCAACTTCATTTCTATCTATCTTTTTCTTATCCATAGAACGCCAAGCATACCAAATATATGCCAAAACAATTGGAACTAATAAAGAAACATAACTCATTGCAGTCAATGTATAGTGGCTGGACGAGCTGTTTTCAATCGTGAGTGAGCTTTGCAAATCGAAAGTAGATGGATAGAAAGCTGTATTATTAAATCCAGCTAAGAAGAATAAAGCTAATACAGTTAATACAGTACCCAATCCTGAGAACCAAATTCCATTTTTAGCAGTAGTGAATAGACCTTTGAAGATACCAAATAGAACCGAAACAACACCAAGTAAGAATAAAACGAGAACCAAAGGCATTTGTAGTAAGTTATTTAAGTACTTGTTGCTTTCCATAAACACTTCTTTTGTCTCGGGATTAACTGCAAAGCCATCAAGGAACATCAATCTTATTACCCAGAACAAGAAGAAAACTAAAAAGAGAATAGTGTTTGTTCTTAATATTCTTCTGCTTCTTTTTTCGATTTGAGAATCGTTAATATTGTTGATAAAATATAAATTTGCATTAACGCGAGCTAAGAAAAATACTGCCAAACCAAGAGCGATATTCTGCAAGAAAGCTAAATGTTCCAATGTCCAAACTGCTTCTAATCCGTGAAATGGAGTTTGCCAAGAAGAGATAATTGGCATCTTGCCAGAATCAAGAGTTACCAAATTCATTTTATCAACTAAGAATTGCGAACCTGTAAAGAAAGTGGAAACAGCTGCTCCCAGAAGTATAGTAGCTAATAAACCATTTAAGAATAAGAAAGCTTCGTAAGTTCCTTGACCTAAAAAGTTATTTGCTTTTGTTCTATATTCGTAAGAAACTGCTTGAATAATGAATGCAAACAGAATTACCATCCACACCCAATAAGCACCGCCAAAGCTGGTAGAGTAAAATAATGGGAAGGATGCAAAGAAAGCACCACCAAAAGTAACCAAAGTAGTAAATGTTAGATCCCATTTTCTTCCAATAGAATTAACTAACATTGTTTTTTCGGAGGAGTCGCGGCTAAGACTGCTTAGCATTGTTTGCCCACCTTGAACAAACAATAAGAAAACTAATAATGATCCTAATACTGATACAATTATCCACCAATATTGTTGAAGTGCGATTAAAGATAAATTTTCAAACATAATTTAAAATCCTCCTAAATATTAATGGTTACCTGAATGAGTTTCAGGACCTTTTTTGATTTGACTAAAAATAATTTTCAATTCAGCAATAAGTAAAGCAGTGAAAACAAGCAAGAATAAACCAAAAGTAATCATCACATTAGTAGAACTTATTTGAGAAACAGCTGCGATTGTTGGCATTAAGTCTTGAATAACCCAAGGTTGACGACCCACTTCGGCAACAATCCAACCTGTTTGTTGAGCGATATAAGCTAAAGGAGTTGTTAAAACAGCTAACATTAGAATTAGTCTATTATCTTCGATTTTATTCTTCATTGTAAGGAATAACATTAAAATGAAGAAAACAACAAAATATGAACCCAACCCAACCATAATATGGAATGAGTAAAATATGAGAGGCACATCTGGCACAAGTTCTTGCACGCTGCGTCCATCATAGTATCCATAACCAAAATACTTGTAATTTGCGTTTAAAACAGCTAAATGCTGCTTCGCTTCTTCTTTGTTTCCTGCTTTTTTAGCTAAGCTATAGTTTTTCAAAGCATCAATAGCTAATCTACCTTTTGCAATTTTTTCGTTATATGGCTCGATGCCATATTTTGGATTACCATAAAGTAAATCGTTTATACCGGGAACGAAAGCATTAAAATCACCAAAGGAAAGGAAAGATAATCCACCGGGAAGAGCAATATTCATTTTCACTTCTTTTTGGTTAGGATTTTTCTCAGTTGGAGCATCTACTATCACGCCTATTGCTTGCAATGGAGCACCTTCTGAACCTTCATATAAACCTTCCATTACAGCCAATTTCATTGGTTGATATTTCGCAACTTGCTTAGCAGAGCCATCACCTGTAGCTATAAGGTAAAATGAAGCAAGCAAACCAAAAACAGCAGCGACAATTATGCTTTTCTTTGCAAATAATGAGTGTCTGTTTTTCAACAAATAGTAAGAACTTATTCCAATCACAACAATTGATGCTAACACATAAGCAGAAGTGATTGTGTGTAGGAATTTATTAATTCCAATTGGTGAGAACAAAATTTCCCAGAAGTCAATCATTTCGTTGCGAGCAGTGTCGGGATTGAACTTAGTACCGCTTGGGGATTGCATCCAACCATTAGCAATTAAAATCCAAAGAGCAGATAAGTTAGAGCCAATCGCTACTAACCAAGTTGCAACCAAGTGGAATTTTTTGCTAACTTTATTCCAACCAAAGAACATTACAGCAATAAATGTTGATTCCATAAAGAATGCCATAATCCCTTCGATAGCAAGTGGTGCGCCGAAAATGTCGCCCACAAACCAAGAATAATTTGACCAATTTGTGCCAAATTCAAATTCAAGAATAATACCTGTTGCAACACCAATTGCAAAGTTTATTCCAAAAATAGTCATCCAAAACTTCGTAGTGTTTTTCCATTCTGGGTTCCCTGTCTTTACGTAAATGGATTCCATTATCGCTAAGATAAAGGATAGTCCAAGAGTAAGAGGAACAAAAATCCAGTGGTACATTGCCGTAAGAGCGAATTGCGCTCTCGACCAATCCACTAAAGAGAAGTCAATATTTCCCATAAATACCTCTAAAAATTAGTTAATTTATCTATTACATAGTTTGCTTTGTCTTGCGGAGTATCGGCTTTGGACGATAAAAAATCTTGAAAAAAGAAAATCTTTAGGATAGCAAACATCACAAAGAGTTTGATAAAGATAATTAACCAAAGTTTTTTACCAACACTTGAAAGGTTATTAAAACCTTCCTTGTAGAAATTGAATATATTTTTTAAAGTTTCCATAAAATTCTCAAAATAAATTGAACATCAATCAATGAATTATATAGCAAATCGTTTTTTCAATTGATATTTTTAAAAATATTTTTATTCTTAAGTAAAACTAATAACAATATCAAATTTTAATTTTAAAATGATTAGAATAAATATAAATTTGATATAATTCTAAATTACAAAAAAAAATTAAATTTCAATCAATAAAAATAAAAATTGTTTATTTTTAACAATTAACAAACACAATTTAACAAAAAAATTTGAATAATTATTCTTTTTGTTAATTTTGTAAAAAAATAAAATATGAAAATAAAAATTACAAATATATTTATAGTTTTCTTTCTCTTGAGCAGCAGAATAATTATAGCAGATAATTTAGAGAATAATTCTCCGAAATTTTACTTTGATGCTATTGTATTCAAGGCTGACAATAAAGATGAAGCAAGAGTTGATATTTTATTAGCTATTCCACATCAAACAGTAACTTTCCTAAAAAATGAATTAAATCTATATGCAGCTCATTACCAAGTAAGTATTAATTGCTATGATAAATACGGTAATTTGGCTCAATCTAAATCATCTGATAGATTTATTACAAGTTCAACTTATGAAGAAAGTAAAGGAGCAAATGCTGAATTTGATGCTTCCTTCTATCAATTATTCTTGACTTCGGGTGAATATAAAATTTCGATAATTATCGAGGATATGATTTCGCACTTGAAGTTAGAAAAATCTCGTGAAATTACTGTTGTTGATTTTCTGAAATTCCCCTTTTCACTAAGTGGTCTTTTGCTTGTTAGTTCAATTTTTGATTCAGATAATTCTGCAAGCATCACACCATATTTATCAGATAATATTTCGAATCTAAATGATGGGTTCTTCGTATTTTTCGAAACATATAACCAACGAGAACCCGATTCAGTTGATTTTATTTACCAAATATTAGACAGCGATAAAATTATTGAACAAAGCTCACGGATAACAAAATTAATCCAGAAGGGTACAAATCAAAATTATATTAAAATAAATAAATTAAGTAATTTGAAAATTGGAAGTTATTTTCTGAAAGTTATTGCTTTGCAAAAGTCAAATGATGCTGTGGCTGCCGAGAGTGAATATCTTGCTGTTTCGCAAAGGACAATTTCGTATATTCCTACTTTATCAGGAACAATTATTGAAAATTTGGATTTAGCGATTGAACAAATGCGTTTCGTTGCCACAAATGCTCAACTATCCTTAATTGAAGATGCTCCAAGCTATGAATTAAAGTTAAATCGCTTCCGAGAATTTTGGGATGAATTAGACCCAACTCCAAATACTGAAAGAAACGAGGCTTTCGAAGAATACTACGATAGAATTGAATATGCTAATTCCAAGTTTCGTTCTTATGCACAAGGTTGGCAAACTGATATGGGTATTGTGTATATCGTCTTCGGCAAGCCCGCATCTGTTGAGAAAAGACAAGATTATAATAACTCTAATCGTCAATACGAAAGGTGGTCGTATTCCAATGGTAAAGAATTTGTTTTTGTGGATAATAATGGATTTGGCGATTTTAAATTACTTTCTCCAGCGATGATTTCCGAAAAATATCAATATGGCAATAACCGATAATCATTCAATAATCTTATTCAATTAGTTAACCAAGATGTTCAGTTTTAACAACATTCTACACCGATATATAATCAAGCAACATATTGCACCATTTTTGTTTGGGACTGCTTTGATTATGTTCTTATTTTTAATGCAATTTTTGATTAACTATTTGGATAGATTTCTGGGAAAAGGCTTGAGTATTTGGATAATAATGCAAGTAATTACCTATCAATTAGCTTGGATGTTAGTGCTTGCAATTCCAATGGGCGTACTGTTTTCTACTTTAATGACTTTTGGGAATTTGTCTTCAAATTCCGAAGTAGCAATAATCAAATCGAGTGGTGGCAGTCTTGCTTATATGATTCGCCCTGTTATTTTTTGGGGGATAATTCTTACTGGTTTTGTGTATTGGTTCAATAATTATATTCTGCCAGAATCAAATCATCAGGCAAAAGTCCTTATGTCTGATATCACTCGAAAGAAACCTACTTTTGCATTAGAAGGAGGGCAGTTTTCTTCTCAATTAAATAGTTATACCATTCTTGCTCGAAAAATTGATCCTAATACGGGCACTATGTTTGCTTTAACTATTTTTGATAATTCTAAAATTAACACACAGAATGTTATTAATGCAGATAGTGGTTTTATTCGTCCAAATTCTAATTTTGATAAAATGATTTTATCTCTATATAATGGCGAGATTCATCAATCTTTTGCTTCTAATCCAAAAGATTATCGTATTATTGATTTTTCCAAATTGATTGTTAAAATACCATCTGATGATTTTACATTTAAAAGATCTGCTGCAGATGTGTTATCACGCGGAGACCGTGAGCTAAATATAAATGATATGCAAAATCTTGTAACTGATTTGGATACTACATTAAACCTGAGGAAAAACGAATTTATTGAAATTGTTAATTCTCATTTCAATTTTTTGTTAAAAGGCAAGGCAACTTATCAAGGGATTACAAAGTTTGATTTTAAAATGAAGGATTCAGCAACAAATAAGAAAGCTAATACCCTGAGAAATGCCGAATTACAAGCAGATTTCTTGTATAGTTCATTGCTTGCAACAACAAATATGATTGAAACAACGAAAAAAAGAAAGAATCAATACATTGTTGAAATTCAAAAGAAATATTCTATTCCTTTCGCTTGCTTGATTTTTGTTTTAATCGGAGCACCCTTGGGAATTGTAATTCGTAGAGGCAATTTCGGCGTAAGCGCTATATTCAGTTTAGGATTTTATATTTTCTATTGGATATTCTTGATGAGTGGCGAGAAATTAGCTGATAGGGATTTCTTAAGTCCTGTTTTAGGAATGTGGCTTGGCAATATAGTCATATCTGTATTTGCAATTTTTCTAATTATCAGAGTTAACTTCGAGACATTTAATATAACAGCAATACTTCCACTCAAAAAGAACAGAACAAATCTCAAATAAAGATGAAATTGGCTCTGTAATACGGCGGAAGAGATCTGTAATATATATTTTTTGGTCTTATCAGCATATTTTTTAGTCTTATCAGCATTTTATTGCCTTCAAACACTATTTTTCTTTGCATTATTCAACCCCA
>DYPF01000479.1 GCA_020720105.1 Chloroherpeton thalassium | reverse complement strand
GCCATTTCAACGTGCAAAGCTTTATTAAAAACTCATTCTAACTTAGCCTACAACGAATAGCTATAGACGGCGTTGCTTTTTTTGTGGGAGTAAAAAGTAAAATGGCTAAATTACCGAAAATGTTTCATACTCGCACAAAGTTTCAAGATTGCATAGATGCCCACAAAAAACGCAATGAACGTATATAGCATGTTAGCACCTGTGGTTATTGTTTTTTAATCTCAACACGTCTGTTTTTTGCTTTTCCGTCTTCTGTTGAATTGTCAGCAATAGGTTTGTCTTGACCATAGCCAGCGGTTATTATTCGGTCTGCTGAAATACCCTTGTTTACAAGCGAAGTTTTAACACTTGTAGCTCGCTGTTCAGATAGTGTCTTATTTGAAGTAGAATTGCCATCGTTATCCGTATGTCCTTCAATAATTATTTTCAGAGTTGGATTGCTGCTTAACATCTTATACAATTCATCTATTATATTTTGTGATTCACTTTTTATTGCAGATTTTCCTGATTCAAAGTTGATATATAATGTCAGAGCATCACCGGAATTAATTTTGTCGAACATTTCGTTAGCATAAATATCTTGATTCATAGCTTCTTTTTCAGCTATTACCATATCATATCCTTCATCTCCAGAGATTTGAACATATATCCATATTTCTTTATTATTTTTCGTGAGTTTAATACTTGACCCCCAATTGGTGCAGCCATTACCAAAAGGGATAGTACCCGCGTTAATATCACTTCCGTTAAATTCATAATATCCTGTACACCATCCTTGATATTCACCTACAATTACTCCACCGTTATGCTTAGATGCATTTTGAAAATTATGCATGATTTGCAACCCGGAGGAAGGTTTTTTATCATATTTCAATTCGTATTTAAATACCATTATTTTTCCCTCGATGGTCTCGGATTTTATCATATTATCATTGTTAGGGTCAGGGGCGCCTACAGGAAATTTCATAGAACCAAACTCAACTTCTTCACAATTAGTCAAATAATAATTTGGCATTCGACTAAATATTGGATGGTCTTTACATCCGTCAGCATCATCTTGTGCTATTACTATTCCACTCGTTGCAATCAATATTGTTGCAATTAAGATTGACTTCAAAAAAAATGTTTTCATACGTTCTCCTTATATAAATTAGTTTTCAAATTTAATTTGTGCTCGTTGCCGTCTGTTATTACCATTGGTGCTAACGGTTAGTATATGCAAAGTAGGCGATTGCGGGCTTCAAACTTATCAAA
>DYPF01000478.1 GCA_020720105.1 Chloroherpeton thalassium | reverse complement strand
GATTTAATTCATTTAGCAAATACAACATGTGTGCCCTGTACAATTACTAATTGTGTTACTTGCTCAGACGGACCAATTTGTTCTTAATGCCTAACCAATTATATTTCTGAAGCTGCCACTTTCTATAAAATATGTGTACAGTGCCCCTTTAAACAGTATTCTTACCTTAATAGCTGTCTTCCTTGTGCAGTTAATTGTAATGCTTGCTATTATAATGATCTAATGATTATTTGTACTCAATGCTAAAGTGGCTATGCAATTTCAACAAATCAGCTTTACTGTGTTAGTTGCAAAACGAGAATATCACATTGTAGCCTATGCTCAGATATGTATACTTGTACATTATGTGAGCAACCATATTTAGTTGGAAGTTCTGGATTATGTGATGAATGTATCACAGGATTTGAATATATTGATGGATTATGCACAAAACCATCAGGTTGTATAAATTCCTTACCTGATTACACAAAATGTCTCGCTTGTTCATCAAAATACCACTTTGTTTATTCTCCTACAAGTAATTTATGTGTATGTGAAACTGGATATAAACTGATAAGCACTGTTAAAGCAAAAGTGTGTGTAGCTCAATGTGGAAATGGTATTCTTAGTTTGACTGATGAAGAATGTGATGATGGAAATACTCAAAATAATGATGGATGTGATCAAAGTTGTAAATCTTAAACTGATTTTACTTGTACTCCTTCTTCACCGAGTCAATGTACTTTGAATTACAATGCTGAGAGTTTCACATACAATTACGCATACAAATATGAAGGTAAAAATCGGGCTAAATTCTCATTTTCTCTTTATCCACAACATTCATCCTTCAAGTATGTGAAATGGTAAAATTATTTAAGACTTAACATTTCTTAATCCTTTATTGTACCAAATACAAAATTATCTTCATATTCATCTTAACAGAATGAAATTACTGTTGAATTTGATTTTGTATAAAAACTGTAAGAACTGACTGTCGAAGCTAAGTTATCAATCTTAAGCCCAGTTTCACTTGCTCAAACATCAACATTAAACCAAAATAACATAAAAATAACAAAGATCAATAAAAGCTCCGATGATTATCAACAAGTCTCACTAACATATATGTCAACTACCCCATAAATTAACATGAATCCATCAGAGTTAACTCTTATTGTAAAATTACAAGGAATAAATGCACTTTTAGTCCCCTAATCTGATTAAATGCTGTTAGCTTATCAAACAGCATCAACAGCATCTTTAGTCATTACAGGATTGATAA
>DYPF01000477.1 GCA_020720105.1 Chloroherpeton thalassium | reverse complement strand
CAGAATACACCGGCAACCGATCTTTCAATGCCTGTGACACTGGCGATATGATCGTACAAACTCTAAATCCATGAACAAATAGCATTTCCCAAAATGGATTAGAAAAAAACACCTTATACCTTTTGAATTCTGGAAGTTATATCACTACAGGACAAATAAATATTAACTCAAGCTGTATCGGACTTATAGGAAGTGGTGATGTAAAATTATATAGTAAATGAACTCTTAATCTAGCTTCCAATGATAGTATGATTCGTGTGGAGAACAGAAGAAATATTGTTTTAGATAATATAAAAATTGATGGATATAATGATGGTTTATGAAGTTTTCATGCAACAAAAAATATAAATGGAATTTATCTCAATAAGTATGCTTCAAACAATACGTTAAATCAGATTCAAAGTTTTTTGAATGAAACGAATGGAATATACATTTATAGTTATAACTATAATAATACCATCCTATGATCACAAGTTATGAAAAACAATCACGGGATACAATTTCAGGCATACAATGGATTTAACACAATAAATAATATCAAAGCATTCAATAATACAACAAATGGAATATATTTTAACAATTATTCAAATATTGGCAACTCTATAAATAACAGTCAAATATATAACAATACAAACGGGCTCAATTCTTATGGAGCTGTCGGGCAATCAGTAACATGACTCATTATTAATAATAGTAATTTCTACAACAACTCATGATACGGAATATACTTACGACAAGCAAACTATGTAAAAGTCAATAACAATAATATTTTTAATAATTTAACTGGACTAGGACTCTATTCTGCGACTTGAAACAAAATCTACGGAAATACAAATTTTTGGAACAATAGCCTAGCCAACACTACTATTGGACCAGTATCAAGCCTCACCACCTGATGATGAGAATATTTCTCCACCCTCTGACGAACCACCGGACAAATTCTCACCCCCGCCACCACTATGTCCTGCGACTACTTCTCCGATCCGATCAACAGAGTCGACCCTTTCGGTTATTTCACCAACGGAGTATTTTTGAGTAATCCTCTTGGAACTTGTAGCACTAAAGGTGTCTTATCACGAAACGGTCCGATCACAGATACTTACTACGGAGACAATATCATACTCCAAACTCAACCAGTAAAATACAACACTACAACGAATGCTCTCGAACTCTCAAATTACAACTACAACACCGGTCAATACATCGCTGAATACAACATTCTTCCCGACTTCGCAGTGTATTCAAATACAGGAGTACGAACAAC
>DYPF01000146.1:2916-6649 GCA_020720105.1 Chloroherpeton thalassium | reverse complement strand
TAGTGTGTTTCTTTACCTGTGAGGTAGGGTTTGTTGAATGGAATCATATTTTATTAAGTGTTTATATTTAACCAGTTATAAGCAGGAGTGAGATTTACTGTAAACTTATTTACTTCAATTTGCTCTTCTTTATCCCATGTAATTAGCCATAAATTTTCACAGTTTAATTCAGTAGCAGCTTCTATTAAAGCATCCAACTCTCGTTTCATGGTTTTGGGGTGTGTTATATCATAACATACCTGAATCAACTGCTCAACCTGATGTCCTTTTCGTAGCAGAAAATCGATTTCACGATCGTTACGCGACCGATAATAAAACAAATCTAACTCTGGCTTATAATTGCGTCGCAGTAGTTCTACAAACACGATATTTTCGAGCAACCGACCATAATTGGGCGATAACTCAAACGAACGTGCCTGAATAAATCCATTATCAATAATATAGATTTTTTGCGAAGACTTTTTGTGATTTTTAATCTTGGGGTTGTAACGAGTTAAATGCTGAAATAAATAAGGTTCCTGCAAATAGCCAATAAACTTTTGCACTGTGGCTACACTATTAAAACCCAACGTTTCTTTAATTTGATTGTATGAAAACAGATTGGTATAATTTGAGAGTAAATAGTTTGATAGGTCATAAAATTGATGCGTCTGCCGAATCATAAAACGCTTTAGTACATCTTTGAGTAATATGGAGTCGAAAAGCGAGGACAAATAATTTCGTAAAATTCCCGGATTCAAAACTGTTTCGGGGAAACCGCCATTGAACAAATATGTTTGCAGCAAACTCAACACCTTACCCGTTTCGGTAGGCGTAGCATTTACTTCTAAAGGATGTATCTGGTTATTAAAACGAATTGTCTCCGTAAAGCTAAAAGGTAAAACCGTCACTTGTATGTATCGCCCTGTTAGGGTTGATGCCAATTCGTGTGATAAAAGTTTGGAATTTGATCCAGTAATTACAAGGTTAACACCTCTGCGATATAGCTTGTTAACCCATAATTCCCAATCGGGTAAGTTTTGTATTTCGTCGAGCAACAAATAATTATAGCCCGAAAAAACCTCATTAAGACCTTGAATAACAGCATCTTCATTAAAGTTTTTTAAAAGCATGTCGTCATCAAAATTAAGATAGGCAAAGTTTTGATTTTCGAGCAACTGCAATGCCATAACAGATTTACCTGCCCTACGAGGACCTGTTATAAGTTTAATAAGCGTTGTACTTAAATATTCAGCTTTTACTGTATCGTCAACACGAACAATATAAGCCTGTTTAAGTAATAAATTACGCTCCTCAAGTTGCTGATAAAGTATATTTCTAAGCATTATTCCGTGTTATATTGAACAAAGATAGTCTTTTTTATTCAATACATATTATTTTAATGAATAAAAACAAGCAATGTTTATATTCATTGAAAAATCGTCACCCTACGGGTAGTATTTTTCAAAAAAAAACTTGCGATATTCATTTTGCTTCATATAAAAAAGGTTTACAAATTTAAAAAAACAAGAATAATAATAAGCAGTTAAATTAAAAACAAAAAATTAGCTTAAATACTGGTTTTATTGGTCTTACAAATGGGGAGTACTATAATTTGGTGGCTTTGATGTAACGATATTCTATCTTCACTCCTCTTCACTGCGTTCAATAAAATTTAAACCTCGGTTGTGTTTAGATTGCGAGCTTTTACTCGAACAATTTTACCATTTTTTGAAACGACTAATTCGCCATCTTCTTTTTGAGCAGCAATCAATAGTTTGTTGTATGAAGCATTAATTCCTTTCAGTATTTTTGTTCGTAAAATATTTGTTTCTTGCGCTGTCATAATTCAATTATTTTATCGTAAATTTTCTGATCCCAAATTTTTATATTTTCTGTTGTATTGCCTTCAGCAATAACTATGGACGGTGGATTAGAGTTATCTATAAGCATCCAAAAATCGCAGAACTGCATATAAAGTTTTGAAAAATTCCGAAGTCCATTTGTATATCTGCGGTTTATAACATCCTGAGGAATATTATGCCCGCCATTTATTACACGTTCTCTAACGCGTTCAATTGCTAACTTAGGACTATTAAGCCAAAAATAGATAAGTGTAACATAATAACCTTTTGATTGAGCTTCTTTGATAGTATTTACATACGATTTTGTCGCCAAAGTAGTTTCAAATGCAAAATCCGATTGAGTATTCAACAATTCATGTATTCGTCTAAGCATAATACGTCCAGCCTCAATTGCAACTTTTTCAGGTTGAAAAGGCGACAGTCCTTTAGCAATTTCATCAGCATTTACAAATTCTTTACAATTTAGCATTTCTGGCAATACGGTATACGATGCTGTTGTTTTACCAGCACCATTACAGCCTGAAACAATATAAAGATTTGGCATTCTAAATTATTGTATTAATTACGAGCAAAGATAATGATAATATGCCAATTTGCCAATATGCCGATAAATATTTGGGGAGTATTATAGTTGAAAGGAGTCATATTTTTGTTTATTATTATTTTCCCAACGAGGCTAATGAAATAACATTTATTCCATCGGTTCGTCGATAAGTCATTCCTGTTCCGGTAATAATGTTTAATGATTTCGGGGCATCCATTTTGGATGTGTCTATGTTGTTTGCAAATTTTTTTAGACTTTCGGCAGCTTCGTCTGTATATCCTACTCCAAGCTTTATTTCAAAAGCGGCATAATCGCCATTACGTTTCTGTACAATAGCATCAACTTCTAAACCATACGAATCATTATAATGAAAAACGGTTGCGTCGTTTGCTTTGGCATAGGTATTTAACTCGTGCGTTGCCAACGATTCAAATAAAAATCCTGTATATTTCATATTTTTTAGCAACGATTCTTTGTTCAATCCCAATGCTGCAACTGCCAACGATGTGTCACACAAATGCCTTTTGGGCGATTTGCGCAACGATGCCGAAGAGCGAATGTGCGGATTGAAAGCGGGCTGCTCATACAAAACCATTAGGCGCGACAGCGCATCGAGATATTCTGATAGTGTATTTCGCGATAATTCTGTTTTATCAGAGATTTTTACATCTTGTTCCAATGTCTTATTATCAACCAATGTGGCTGTATTCCTTGCTATTGAACGGATTAAACTCCTCACTTTTAATGGGTCACGTTTTACTCCTGTAGCCCTCAACATATCCACCTCACATAATAAATCAACATAACCCCTGTTCATATTGAGAGCATTTTTTGTACTTGTATTCAATAAAGTGGGCCAACCACCAATTAGCATTTTATCTATAATAAAATCGAGCGAAATACCAGCATCATAGAAGTTTAAAGAAGAGCCTTCCAACAAATCCGAAACCTTAACTATGCCAGTTGAATATCCGAGTTCCTGCCAAGTCATTGTATCCATTTGTACCACGGTAAAACGCCCTGCACCACTATGCATTTTCACATTATCAGCAGGGTTGGACGAACCTGTCAGAATAAATTGCCCTTTTGCATTACGGTCGTCAACTTCATGCCTTACATAATTCCAAATTTCGGGTTGTTCTTGCCATTCATCAATCAATCGTGGTGTATTGCCCACCAATAACAATTGGGGATTAGTTTCCATTATAATCGGAACTTGTTTATCCCTATCTATCTCTAAAATACTGTTCGAAAATTGCTTAGCCGTTGCTGTTTTTCCACATGATTTTGGACCCTTAATTAGCACCGCTCCAGAGGCTGATAATTTATCAATTAATTCCTCTTC
>DYPF01000146.1:0-2816 GCA_020720105.1 Chloroherpeton thalassium | reverse complement strand
AACTTGCCAACCAACTGATTATGCATAGATACTTCAACAAGTTTTAGGGCTTTCATAGTTTCTTCCCGCGTTTGCGTTGTGTACCTACGCTGTTTAATACATCGTTAATGCTTTGATATTGTTTTTGTTCAAATAAAAGCTGAAACGCATCAATAGAATTGAGTGACAATGCTATTTTCGCTAAATTACGAAGCGATATTTCGCCAGTTCGTTCAAACTTACGATAGGTTGCAAGATTCACATCGGATCTTGCCGACAAACCCTCTTGTGTAAGATTTAATTCCAAACGTCGCTGCTTTACTCTTTCGGCTACTGAAGCACAAATTTGATTGGGAGACTCAGTATTAATTTGTATTATAGTATCAGTTGAGCTCATATTTTGAACTAAATTACATTATTATATCACTTGCAAAGATAGCAATTTGTTGGAGATTTTCTGTAGCTTTAGTATTAATAATATAAGGAATGCATTTCTATATAATTGTTTCTTTACCTGTGAGGTAGGGTTTGTTGAATGGAATCATAAATTGTTTGGTTCAATTAATCTGTATATTCATTATATTGTACCAGAATCATTATGAATATTTTGTCCGGTAATTGAAATTGCTTTATCAGACAATAAAAAAGCCACAGTTTCGGCAACAGATTCTACTGATGTAGCTTTCTTTAGTGATGTTCTTTTATATATTCTATCCTTTTGTTGTTCTGATAATGTGGCACTCATAGCAGTTTCCATAAAGCCTGGAACAACTACATTTGATCTTATGCCCATTTCACCCCATTCTCTCGCTGTGTTTTTTGAAAATGATTCAATAGCTCCTTTACTCGAAGCATACATAGCTAACCCTTTGTATCCTGTATGGGCACTTATGGAAGATATATGTATAATTGAACCAGATTTTTTATTAAATAACATGTTGCGTATAGCATATTTAGTAAGAAGCATTGGTGAATAAACATTTGTTTTAAACATGGTTTCCAGCTTTTCTAAATTCAAATTTGTTATTATATCATCATATGCCATAGCTGCATTATTTACAAAACCATCAAGGGCTATAGTATTGTTTACAAATGATTTAAATACATCATTTTGGACATCGTGTGAATTGCTCAAATCAACACTCTTGAAAAAAAAGGTTTCTTTAAAACTTTTTTCTAATATTTTAAGCTCATCAGTATAAGTTCTGCTTATTGCATATATAGTATGGCCTTGCTTGAGAAGTACTTCACAAATTGCATAACCAACTCCTCTTGAAGCTCCCGTTATTAATATATTCATAATCTTTTAATTTTTCCTGTTCTTGTAAGCAAAAAAGAATCTACAAATTTAATTCGTCTCGGAACTTTAAAATCCTGTATTTTAGAAATCAATTGGCTTCTGATTTCATTCTCAGTAAGTTGACAATTTTCTATTAATTTCACATCTGCACATAATATGCTTCCAAGAACAGAGTTTGATTTACCATAAACCATTGCTTGAACAATGCCTTCAATTTCGAGTATATAATTTTCTACTTCAATTGGGTTTATTTTATATCCACCTACGTTAATTAATTCGTTTTTTCTACTTTTAAATTTGAAAGTTTTTTCTTCTAAATTTACCCATTCTATTAAATCTCCGGTATTGAAATATTCATCTGTAATTTTTAAACTATCAGAATGACCTAATAGTGAATAATGAATTAATAATTCATCATCAATAATTTTTATTTTATCAACAATATCATTGGGTATTTTAAAATATTCACCTTGGGTTGAGAACAACGTACCTGCTTCTGTTGAAGCATAGATATTGTTAATTTTAGCATTAGGAAAAATCCGAATTATTGATTCATAAAGTTTATTGTCTGATTTTTCACCACCAAAAGTTATTCGTTGGAGTGAACTAAATACTTTTTCAAATGGTAATAATAAACGATAAAAAGTTGGAGTTGCAGAAATGTGAGTAATTTTGAATTCATTTATTGCAGAATAAACATCGTTCCTATTTGAGCCAAATAAATTTACTATCAAATTCATATTTAAAAAAGACTGCAAAAAAACTTGAATTCCTGCCATGTGAGTTGGATTATATGCAAATCCCCAAATATTTTCTTTGTGTTTTTCAGAAATTCGAACAGCCCTCGACAATGATTGAATAGTATGGGTGACCTTTTTGGGTTGTCCGGTTGTACCAGAAGTAAAGATTGTTACTTCTGATTTTGATTTTAAAATATCATTAATGATTTCATTGAAATCATTGTATTTTTTTAAAGTTACGTTATAACTATTATTCAGACCAGACATCTCAAATTCATTTATCTCATTTTCGTTTATATCAAAGTCAATTAACACGATAGGTTTTTCAGAAAGCAATGAAACTATAAAGTTAAGAAAAAAATCATATAATACATCTGTTTTATATGTTTGGTAGTACGAGTTTGCATTATTGATATTTTCTAATAATGTATCGTAAGTGTAGTTATTGCTTTTATCTTTTAAAAAACTTTTCATTAACTAAGCTTTTCGAAAATCTCACCAATTGTAGATACTAAACCGTCCTCAAAGATGTCTATATCAAATTCATCTTCTATGCGAACAGTAAGTTCTGCTAAATCGAATGATGTAAATTCTATCACGTCACGTAAATTATCTGAAGGTTTAATCTCAGGAAGTAAATCCAAACCTTTATTTTTTCTTATGTAATTTATGATTTCAAATACTTTTTCTTCCATAATTTTATATATTAAATGAATTGATAATTTTAGTTTTATATTTTAGATAGTTTTCGTAACTTAAAGTATAAAGTTGATTTGTAATATTTTCCTGATTTGGCT
>DYPF01000145.1 GCA_020720105.1 Chloroherpeton thalassium | reverse complement strand
GCACTGTTAAATTTGTAAATTATTCATAAATATCAAATACATTTTTAGCACACCCTCCGCTGCTCACTATCAGCACATACCCTGATATACATGTTTAACATGCAGTACCTGAAGAGCAAGTCACACAATTTTTCTTTGAAATTATTAAAATGGAGTAATAGTACCATGAAACCTCCTGCCTCACTGCATTTCCGGCAATAATCATCAGAAAGAGTGCCTAACGCAGGAATACCCAAGACAAATTCTCGATATTCTCCTATATTATGATTATTAGTATTATTATTTAGTTAAGTTTAACCTGTTGAACATCCACTTATGCATGAAGTTTAAGAGTAATCTAATGCAAAATTATTATCCTCTAATTTGCAGCTTTTAATGCACCTTAGTGCATTTGAGCTTGTTTTCCATCCAAGCTTATCCTATGTTTTACAATCATTCGCGCATCCACTATTATCCCATTTCACTACAAGTCATTTTATTATTTATTATTTACTTTTTCCAGATGAACATGTATTGCAATACGTTTTATTCGTGCAAGTTGTACAATTCTCAAATTCAGGGTATTCAGATTGCAAATATTTGCATTTAATGCATTATCTCAGAGTAGTGTCCTTGTATTCATTTGCTTGGCAAATATCAACACATTTCTCTGAAGAACTATCAAGGACAGTCAAAGGATTGTTTGTATAGCAAGATGATACACAGAATTTCGATGAAAAATCTATGTATTTCCCTGCACCTCCAACATTGCAACTTTTTTTAATTAGTATTTTTAATATAATAACCTTAGAACACAATCACTTTAATCTTCTTTTAAGTACCCATTTGTGCATACTGTGCAAATTAAATTAGCTCCTGACTAGTAGCATTGGGCGCAATTATGTAATTTCTAAAAAAAATTCATCTTATTTTATTAAAATATACCCCGTTTGGATCATTACAAGTTATACAATGGAAATTTTGGTCTGGATAGCTATCTATTCGAATTAATTAAATTCAAAATTACTGGTTGGACAGGTGAGGAGGCATTAGGTTTTAGTAAGTGATAAGTACTAATGCATGTTTTCTGTTGACCAACAATTTGCTATGCATCTTGTCCCTTAAGCATTTATTAGATTGGGTTTATCGAAATCACAAGATGCCACACAATTCTTTTTATCTCCACTCAAAATTTTCTTTAATAATAATCATAATAATATGTTTAACTCCTGTAGTTTAAGTTGCACAATTATTGGTGCAACCTTTTTTATCTAGAGTTAAAGAAAATCCAGCAGCACATTCTTAGCAACTATCAATACCATTGCATTTGGTACATTATGACATCAAAGTTCCTGAATTAATGCACTCTTTGCATCGATTATCAATAAGATTAAACCACTCATTATTTGCACATGCGTCAATGCACTTAACTCCTGCTGAATTTATTTTCCTTCCAAAATCATTCAGCTTACAATCCGCAACACAACTACTTTCGTTTTTATTCAAATATCCAGAATCGCAGGAAGCTTTGCATTTTTTACCAATTGTAAGAATCATGCCATTTTAACATTATAGACAAACATTCTTTATTTTACAGTAGATGCAACCTATCATATCTGCATCCCCAACAGAGCATTTTTGACAGTATTTCTAAGGAGATCCTGTAGTGTATTCATCCTGGGCAGTGCAACCAGCTAATCCATAAATGCATTCATTCCCAGCATAATTTAATATATCAGACCCACAGCTTGTCACACATTTATCTTTAGTCACTCCTAATAATGAACTATCATCAGAAGCACAATTCGTCACGCATCTCGTCTGTGCTGTGTTTAATAAACGACTACTGTCTTCCTTACAAGATTTTACGCACCCAGTGCTTGTATAAGTCAAATAAAACTGAGATACACAGGTAATACAGAGAGTTGCGGCAGAGTTACAAATTGAGCAATTCGCTAAAGTTTCCGAACAAAGCTTGCAAATTGAACCTGTTATATATTCACCTGGATTGCAAGTTTGAACGCAATTTACTTTATCAGTAGATAGATAATAAGTAATATCCTCTGCATGGCAATCAACCACGCACTTATTCTTATTTGCATTTTTATATTATGAAATCACAAGACAAGAAACAACACATGCACTCTAATCGGCATTTATTATAAACCCAGGGTTGCATTAAGTGCATTTAACTTTATCTATGTAAGTACTTTCATAAATGCAGGTTTTGCAATTCAATAAATTTAAATTTTATTGGCATTTTGTGCAAATTGCATTCACAGTGTCAGTTGGATCCGAGAATTCATTTGTAGCGCAATTTGCCATGCATCTAGTGCGATCAGAATTTAACATTTTTAATTCTGAAACACAGCCAGTAATGCATTAAGTGCCAGCAGAATTCAGAATATCTGGATAAATGCAGCTTATAAGACAATTTTTTTTATTAATACTCAGAAAATAATTAGTTTAGCAGGTCTATAAACTGATTAATTAATTGAATTACTAACCTAGCACTCTACCTCAGTTGTATTAACACATTAAGTGCATTTCGAAATTGCATCATCACATAAATAGCATACAAAATTCATTGCATATTCCCCGGTTTAGCAATTAATTGCACAAGTGATATTATCCCTTTATAGGAATGTAGATTCTATTGAACAACTTGAAATACAAAATGTCTAATCTTTATTAATGACATTTGGAAAATCATCTAGAAAAAATAGCATCAATCAGAAAAAAGGAAACTTAAGCGGCAATTGGCAACACATTTAGTTTGGACTACATTTAAATAGGCACCAGAATCCTCTGTTTAGCAGTTTTAAACGCATTTCGTTGAATCCTTTGAGAATACATAACCAACTTTACATTTTGTGCAGATTAATTAGGAATTATAAGTGCAATTTACACAATTAGCAAAATCGTTACATAATTTGCAATTATGGGTTGTATCACTGTATTATTCTAATGATTCATTTCAAAATAATTAATATTAAATAACCTCCTGGACAAGACGATATGCATTAATATGTGTCTAAGGAGCCATAACTAATTTAATCATAATTGTAGCAATTAGCCAAACATCTAGTGAGATCCAACGAGACATAGCTTAAGGAGTCTTATATTTTACAATCAAAAACACAGCCAGAATTATCCTTTTTGAAATAAAAATGTGTATTACACTTTGTGCAGATCAGTGAATTAGTTTGCTTACTGATCTCACATTGTATGCAATTTGGAAGGGCTATTGAACAATTTTTGCAGTTCCCTGTCAATGTATCAATATATTTTTCTAATAAAAAACCTTAAATATAAATATAAATTACCATTTCTGTCATCACATTTAAGAATACAGTAAGTTTATTCATAATTTAGTACAGTGTTTTCATCAGTTCAGCAATTTTTCACGCAATACTAATTTAAATTATTAACACTCAAATTCTACATTTTTGTCTATTGCACTCTGATATTAATTAATACTTGTGCAATTTACTACGCAGCGAGTTCTCTCATAATTTAAATACCATGCATGATCAATACAGCTATTACTGCAGCCCGAAAAAGTTGGTGTTAGATACCCGTAACTGCATTAAGTGCAATTCGATAAACTGAGGCATTACGAGCAATTGATCTTTAAAGTATAAGTATAATTAATATTAGTACCATTTCCTATTTTAAATAGTTACAATAAACACATTATTTTATTAATGTATTAGCCACTTATTCTAAAACATATGAATAAAAATATAAATTACGATTAGCAGGACAATTCAGAACGCATTTAGTTTATTCGATATTTAATAGATTGCATTATAATTTAAGAATGCAAGTATTATCAACGTTTAAAACATAATCCCTTAGATTGTATAAATGAATAATTTATGGAAATTTAAACGTTAAACAATTAGAAACACACCCAGTGGAACCTGCTTTCATCTTTGTATTGGTGGCGCATAGCGAGCAAACGGTTGCACTAGAACATTTATCACAGAGAGCCTATTTAAAAAAAAATGATGAAAAATTTCATAAATTTTATAACCATGTCCCCTCCTGCTTCATTGCATTTTCTACAAATTCCATTGCCATCTGGATATTATTAGGAGTCTAAGATAATATAATATCTTAAATATGTAAAACTTGAATCGCATTATGAAACACAAGCAGTCTAAGCATAATTTAAATAAGAAAAATCATTCTCCTTGCAATTATAAACACATTAATTTGAGGTAGCCGATTAGAAAGCATTATTATCAATACTACAAGCAGTTATGCACTGAGTTTTCGCTTTATTAATAAAAGACCCAGTACAATGATTTTAGCATGTATTGGTTAGTCAATAATACCCAGGAGAGCAAAAAGTACAAACTATATTTGAAGTACAAGTTGCGCAATTTGATTGGCAGGATTAACACCAATTGCTGCCATCACTATATTACCCTGTTGGGCAGCTTGAAATGCAAGTTAGTCTATCTATGGCTAATTTCGTAGACTCGCTTGAACATGAGGTCACACAGGTATAAGCAATGATAGCTGAAATATATTGGCCGACCCCACAAGACGAAAAACATCCATCTTTATTCTCTCTAGATGAAGAAAATTGATTTATTAATTTTTTGTTATTACCTTAAATAATAATTATTTGTGCAACTGCTGCATAATCCTGTTGTATCAACACACTTAGCACAATAAGTGTAATCGGTTTTAGTAGAGCATCTTGTACATTAATTTCCCACGATATAATGATCTGTTTATTTATTTAGATTATATTTAATGAGACCTGCTGGACAAGAGGCCAAACAAATTGTTTATTCGACATTCAAAACCCCTCCATCTGCGGTACATGTAGCTTGCAAAATGCATTCCGTTTAGGCCATGTTTGCAACAGTAGGCACTGCGCAAGGGGATATGCATTTCATTTCAGATAGTTGTTTATAACTTGGAGTGTTTCCGACTTTATAATGTGCACACGATTCAACACACCCTTGCAAATTTTGTTTCATATAGCTATAAATTATATTTAAAGAGTTAAAATTTACTGTGAAGCGGATTAACATTCTGTGCATACATTTTTAGCTGAACATTTTAGGCATCTTAACATATCTGCATTCTAGTTGAAGATATTATTGCATCTGTAGCAAATATTGGATTCTTAAAATTCAGCTAGAATAATAATTCAATTTTAAAATCACATAGAAAATTACTATCAACGGTGCATGCTGTCACGCATTCGGCATTTGTTCCTAGATAAGCTCCTGCATTATCAGCAAAACAATTACTTGCGCATTTCATAACCCCACCAGAAAATTTGTATTATCCAATATCATTACAATTAGCCACACACCCCTTTGTATCATGCTTTAAATAGTATCCACCAGCACATGTACTGCAAACAACATATCCTCCTCCATTCCAAGCACATCCAGTGCACTGAATTTGAATTTTTAATGTCAGATGAAAATTGTACCTATGTATAAAAACCGCCAAGAGCTTGACAATCCTTGCAGAAAAAGTCTGGTGTTTCATAAACTAAAACAAGAATTTGTAAGCAATCATTTGAATATTTACTATTAGCTCCTGAACAAGTGGGAAGGCATTAAGTCCCCGCTACATTAACTTTGGCACCCCCATCATTTAAATTACAGTCTAGCAATTTCTATTGTTGTAACGAATAAACCTTTTACACAAGCATTCCCGACTTGATTCAAATAATTTCCAGAATCCTATGTCTAACAATTTGCAACGCACCAAGTTCCTGCTTAATTTGCATAAGTGCTCCCAGGACAAGCGCCAGAACATTAAGTTTTATCTTCCTATAAAATAAAGGTATGCTTGCAAATATCGCAAATAGTTCCTGATGTGCAAATTTTACAATTTGCAAGACAAGGCAAACATTCTCTTCCCTCTTAATAATAGTTATCACTGCACGTGGTAACACAAACGGCTCCTTCTTTTAAATTATAGTTGTCATTGACAAAGCAGTCATAAACCTGAAATTTAATATTGATAGAAAATTAATTACGCATTGAGCTGCTGCCTTATTGAGTAGAGTACACGTGGAAGTGCATCCACTATTGTCTTCCTTTAAATATTTAGCTATAGTTGTGCAGCCAAGGCAATAAGTAGAATTAATGCATTTATTGCATTCTGCCATTATTCCTCCTCCTGAATTGCAAAGTATGCATTTCTGAGTTGCAATATTTAAGAATTCATCTTTATAAATGATAATTATCATATATAATTTAACTTGCAGCACAAGATTCCACGCATTATGTAGAAGCAGAGTTTAAGTAGTGCCCATTATCGCTACTAGGATAAATTTAACAAATAAACACAAAACGCATAGCAATCAGAAACACATGCGTTGAAAAATAGACGCTTATAAGTTCCACCTGGGCATGCTGTCAAGCAAGTCTTTCCATCAATACCAAGAAATTAATTAGCAGGGCAAATTATATTACAAGGAGTAGCTCCTGTCCTCAATTTTCCATAGCTAAATCATATTGATGTGAATTATCTAATGAGGAACCCGCATTCTGTACACGCTGTGCTTGTGCATTTTCTACAGTTTGTCCATCCTGATTTGGTTCAACACTTTTTGCAAAGGTGATTAGTTGTTGCTGTGTCTTCATATTCATCTATAAAGCTTATCAAATGGCAAAGAATTACTAGCAGCAC
>DYPF01000144.1 GCA_020720105.1 Chloroherpeton thalassium | reverse complement strand
TTATTCCCCTTTTTCGAGGCAAAACCAATTCAATTATAAAATTTCATGGAAGGAATATCGATTATCGGTTGTTTGTTTTGGGGAAAAATAAATTCGACCGATAATGGGGCGGCCTTTGTTAGTTGTTTACGGCAAACTATAGAAACAAACTGCCCGTCCTTAGCTCCAACCAAATTTTTCACACTCCGGAGTAAAAATAGATATAATTATTTAGAATCAGTAAGTTACATTTATATCACTTGAGAAATAGTGATACTTGAAAAACAAAAACTATGAAAAAAAAATATTTAATACTAGCTTTATTAATATGGGTGGCTAGTAATACATTTTCTCAGATTGGCAAATGGCCTTTACCCCCATATGTAATTAACTTTACGAATGGAAACCCTTATATTACAAATATATCAAACGGGTATTCAGACCATTATTACGCAACAGAAGCCGCGTTCGATAACAATGGTAATATGCTTTTTTATGTTGTAGGCCCAACAAGAGAGATTTATAAGCCTGGTAATTCTAATCCAATAGGAACACTAAATCAAATGGGATATGGCAACGTTATGGGAGAGCAATGCATAGTTACACAGGTTCCTAATAATCCAAATAAGTACTATGTAATTTATAGTGTATATGATTTGATTGCAGGGGGCGATATTGCTTTTGCAACAATTAACTGCAATAATGGTAGTGTTACTATTGAGAATTCTGGAACTTCTATTAGTAGCTGCAATTTACTTGCGGGAATGGCAATCTTAGAAATAGACAATTTAAAATACCTATATTTTTCTTATTATGGAGGCGCATTATACAAGTTCTTAATAGAATCAAACAATATTTCGTATTCAAGTACAGTTTTATCACAAACTACAAACTTATCAAGCGATGAATTTGAAACAAATAATCTTGAGATCTCATTAGATGGAAGAAAATTAGCATGGATTAATTATAATTCATTCTATAAATCTACTAATGATTATCAAATTATTGTCGTTGATCTTGATCAAAATGGTAATTATAGTTCATTTCAAAAATATGAAATAAATAGAAGTCAATTCGGATCAGTTAGAGGAATTGAATTTACAACTAATGCAGAAAATGATATACTTTATTTTTCATCATCAAGTAGCCCAAATACTGGAAATATTTATAGCTTATCGTTGAATAGCGGATCTATTCAAGCTATGGCAACTAATAATGAATTTGGAAACACATGGTTACAAACAGCATCTGATGGTAATATTTATGTAGTTTCAAATGATGGTAATCATTTAGGGAAAATAAATCCATACAATAGCACTTTCACATCAAATGTACTTAATGTAACAGTAAACAGTAATGAATATGTTGATTATTATAATGGTCCAGATATCTTTCATTTACCTTCTAATTTTTCTTTTACACCGTTTTCTGTAGAATATTCAATATTAGCATTTGAATCTTGTGCTGGAACAAATGATGGTGCAATTGAAATAATTGTAAACGGAGGGGTACTACCCTATCAATATCAATGGGACGATCCAAATAATCAAACAACTGCTACTGCCACCGGCTTAACTCAAGGAACGTATAGCTGTATTGTAACTGATGCGGTTGGTCGAACTAAAACCGTTACTGTTGAATTATTAACTAACCCTTCATTATTCAATTATTCAGGACCATATAATATTAGCTCTAATATCAATTGGCAAAGTAATCACTATAAAATTGACAGACCCATTCATATTTATAATGGAGGCACATTAACACTAAAATATGGTGCTAAAGCCGAGTTTAATGCCAATGCTGGTTTTGTTGTACATGAAGGTGGTAAGTTAATTATCACAGACAATTCAGAATTATCCGGACTGGTAGCATGTGGAAACAATATTTGGTCAGGAATTACAGTTATGAACAAAGGTTATGTTAAAGGACATTCTTTTAGTATTAGAGATTGCCAATCAACTATTCAAGATGGGGGAACAATGCATATAGATGAAAATTCAAATGTATTTCTAACAGAGAATGCTCAACTTGTAGTTGATGATGGAGGGTATATTTGTATTGCTCCTAATGCTCATATTGATTTAGCGACCACCGAATGCGAAGTGGAACTTATAGATGGTAGCTTGTTTGGTGTTAATCCCCTATTAAACTTAACCCCAACTCCAACTTGTTCAAACGATCCTTGCGATTGGGAAATTACTGGTGAAGGTTCTTTTCATATAAATGAAAACTATACCCACCTGGATGATGTTATTATTCAAGGAAATCAATCGTTGACTTACAATAATGTAAATTGGTCATTAAAAAAAGATTTGATACTGGAGGCTAATGCAAAACTTACTTTAAATAGCTCCGACATTAAAATGGCAAAAACATCAAAAATTATTGTAAAGAAAGGTGCTAAGTTGACAATAAATTACACAACGATTGACAGATTGGAATCTTGCCTGGCTGATCATTGGATGGGAATAGAAGTATGGGGTGATAAATATTTACCACAAACAGAAGCCAACCAAGGTAAACTAGTTTTAAATGGCGCTACCATCGAGCATGCACACGAAGCTGTTCAATTGTGGCGTCCAAATGATTATAACACAACAGGTGGTATGATTTCTGCAATAAATTCGACTTTTAGAAATAACAGAAGAGCAGTTTCATTTATGTCATATAAGAATATGAACTTTAACTATGAATGGGATTATGCCTCATCATTTAGAGAATGTACTTTCGAAAATACCAATAATTATAGTATGGATAATGATTTTTATACCTTTGTAAGCATGTGGAAGGTTAGAGGAGTATATTTTACAGCATGTGATTTTATAAACTCAGCTGAATTTCCTGACTGTCAGGCAATTTATACACTTGATGCAGGATATAAATTTCAAGGAAGATGCACTGGTATTGTTGGACCTAATGGAGAATGTGTTAGTGGGTGGGAAACCAACACCTTCACCAACTTCGAAAAAGCCATTGAATCGGCTAATACTCCTGATCCTACGGTTATTCCATATTCAATCAACATTTGGGATTCATATTTCAAAAACAACAATTATGGAATCTATATGACCTCGGTTAATAACGCCGCCACTATTTTATACAACGAATTTCAAATTGGAAACGGTGGAATAGATAATTTTGAGAAAACCAATTGTGGCTATTTTAGCACTCGTGGTATTCAAATGAACCAAAGCTTTGGTTTTAATATTGAAGAAAACGAATTTCATAAAATGCAAGGTACCACTGGCGGTGACTTAGTTGGGGTGTTGGTATACGAGTGTCCATCCAGATTAGACGAGATATATAAAAATCAATTTAGTAATCTTACTGCTGCTAATCAGGCAGAGGGGTACAATAGAGTTTCGGAAGATAACGATCATAATGGTGTGACATATTTGTGTAATGAAAATTCTAATAATGGAATTGATATTTATGTTGCAGAGTTTTCGAAAATTATTGGAGCTATTGGAAGCTATGTAACTCCTGCTGGTAATAAACTTTCAAATACAAATCCACAAATACGAAACGATTATACAGAAGAAATCAATTATTTTTGGACAAACCAACCAAATGAAGAATTACTATATTATTCCAATTTTGTAACACCAATTTATACAAATACCATAAATGATTGCTTATCCAATTATGGAAGTGGATGCGGAGGCATTGGACATGATCCAAAAGTTATATTAACTCCGGTTGAAAAACAGGAAGTTGAACAGGAATACTACGAAAGTTTGCAAGATTATAATGCAATTAGCAATCTGTTGGAACAACTTAAAGATGGTGGTAGTACAGAAATAACCAGTTTGACCATAGCCACAGCTCAACCTGATGATACCTGGGAACTTAGATCCAATTTATTGGGAATGTCGCCATATCTTTCAAAAGAAGTATTAATGGAAGCAGCGGACCGAACTGATGTTTTACCAGAGTCTGTGCTATTTGAAATTCTTTCTGCCAACCCCGATGAACTGCGTAAAGTAGATTTAATGGAATACTTGGAAAATAAGGAGCAACCTTTGCCAAATTATATGATTTCCATATTAAATCAAATGGCCACAGGTGTAAGTGCTAAAACCGCTTTAATGGGACAAAAATTTGAATCATTTGCCAACAAAACCAAAGCAGCTCAAAAAATGATTCGATCCATTAAAAACGAAGAAGAATTGGATATTGTTGCCTTAAGAAATTGGTTGGGCAATATGGAGAGTATTGAAGCAGACAAACAGATAGTTGCTACATATCTCTACGAAGATGATTATACCAATGCCAATGCATTATTAAACATGATTCCAGATTTATATGACTTACAAGGCAATAAATTGCAAGAATTTAATGATTATGCAGAACTTTTAAATCTGCAAATAGATTTAAAGCAACAAAACAGAAATATTTTTATGTTAACGGAAACTGAAAAAGCGCAATTGGTAGATTTAGCCGAAAACAGTGCCGGCGATGCCAGAAGTGGAGCCCAAAGTATTTTAAGTTTTGTTTATGGTAATCAATATTGTGATTGTATTACACCAATTGCTGGAGGTGGTAATAAATCAAGCCATACTTCCTATGTGTATTCTGAGGAGGATATGGCAAAAGCACTTGGTTATCGTATAAATCTAAAACCCAACCCAGCTAGCGTATATGTTTCAGTAGACTTCACCCTGCCTATAAGCGTAGAACAAGCAGAACTGCAACTGATAAATGCCGAAGGTAAAGTATTGCAAACAGAAAAGGTATCTGGACTGCTTGGACAGATTACTTTTGATATCAGGAGTTTTAAACCTGGGACTTATATTTTTAGATTGCTATCTGATAAATATATTATTTCTGAACCTGTAATAATTGAATAATCACAATTAGGATGCTCTGTTAACACAGAGCTTCCTTTTTAATTTTTTTTTATGAAAGCTCTACTCATTATAATCTTTTTGATTAATATCTTACCTGTTTTTGCACAACTACCAAAAGATATCATCAATCAAAACTGCTTTGACAGTGGTTGGCCTGATGAAACAGAAGATATGCTACTAACCGATGATGCAATATATTTTTTAGGAACCCAAACAACGAATGACGGGAATAATAATTATGATCATAATATTGTTTTGGTAAAAACTGATTTAATTGGGAAGCAATTATGGTTAAGAACATATGGTGGTTCTTTAGCCGATTTTTCAAAAACACTAATTATAGATAACGAAGGATATATTTATATAGGTGCCGGAACCTATTCACAAGATGGTGATGTTCAATCGGGAATAATGGGTGGGGAAGATGCATGGGTTATAAAAATAGACACTGCTGGCGCTATAATCTGGGAAAAAACATTTGGAGGATCAAGGGATGATTATAGTGCAAAATTACTCTATCTTGAAAATGGGAATATTCTACTATATACTGCGACATTATCTTATGATTTCGATGTAAATATCAATTATGGGTATTTGGATATATGGATGGCGGAAATAACAAAAGGAGGTGAAATTCTTCAAAGCAAAGTTTTCGGAAGTACTTTCCCGGATAATATTTTTAGCCTGATAGAAACTGCTGATGGAGGTTTTTTTACTGCAGCCCGAGCGGGAACAAACGATGGAATGGTTGATGGTGTGCCAAGAGGTGGTGATGATGTTTGGCTTTTTAAATTAGAAAATCAGTTCAATATTGAATGGCAAAAGCTAATAGGTGGCTCAAATTATGATGCTGGAGGTATTGGATTAGCTCAATTGGAAGATGGAGGCTATATTTTTAATGGAACAACACAATCTCACGATATGGATGTGCATGGCTTTGATTTTCCAGATGTGCCAAATCAGGATGATAATTGGGTAGTAAGATTAGACAGTGAAGGAAATATAATCTGGGATATTGCATTGGGGGGTGATAATTCTGAATACAGCAGCAAAATATTCCCCAATGAAGATGGAACTTTTACGGTTTTTGGATCCTCATCCTCTATGAATAATGGCGATGTGGAAGGTCATCATTTTCATGCATCAAATCCAGATTATCCAAATTCTGATATTTGGATGGTGCAATTAAATGAAGATGGTGAAGTAATCGATCAGAGATGTTACGGAAATACCGGTGATGACAGAGTCTATAGAGGAATTATTAAAAAATCAGATTCCCATTATTTACTTGCTGGAAGAGCTTGGAGTCTACCTGATGATACTATTGGAGATGTAAATGGTGGCTACCAATCAGATTCCTATGACATCTGGTTTTTCGAGATAGTAGATTGCGAGTATTTCCAACCGGAAATACCCTCCAATATTGAAGGTGAAGACACTGTTTGCACGATAAATAATTCCAGTACCACCTATGCCACTCAAATAGCCAATCCCCAATATGAAAGCGCAGAGTGGCATTTGCAACCAGCAGAAGCAGGTGAACTTGTCAGCCAACAAGATACAGCCATAATAACCTGGAATACCGCCTTCGAAGGACAAGCGGAATTGAGTGTGAGAAGCACCAGCAGTTGTGGAGAATCGGAATATACAGAACCAAAGATAATAGAAGTGCGTAGTTGCGTGGGAATAGGAGAAATCTGGCAAAGAGCATTAAAAATATACCCAAATCCCACCCAAACCCACCTCACCTTCGAGATGCCCCCAATCACCGTCGAAACAACCCTCCGCATCATGGATATTTTCGGCAAAACCATAGCTGAGCTCCCCCTCATCAAAGGCCAAACGCAAC
>DYPF01000476.1:207-1276 GCA_020720105.1 Chloroherpeton thalassium | reverse complement strand
CTGACTTATGAGACAGCCACTCAGAATGACACTCTTAATTGAATTATTAGAACACCTCTTATATTAATATGGCAGACCCTGTTGCAATTACCAACTCCGCCAGTGCAAAGCAGGAACAAATTAAACTAACTTATGCTTTAAACATTATTGCTATTTGGTTGATTGCCTCTTCTATTTCGTGGTGCTTGTTTCTGCCAATCGGCAATTCTTGCATATTTTTCAATATTATTGTGTCTTTTGATTTATCATAAGTTTGAATATGATTAATATTAATTATATTGCTTCGGTTTATCCTTATAAAGAATTCACGCGGTAGTTGCCCTTCGAATACCATCAAGGTGCTTGCAACCAGAAAACTATTTCCATCATTTAATAATACTTTAGTATAATTGCTGCTACTTTCCAATCGGATAATTGAATTTATCTCCACCAAATTCACTTTGCCAGAATAGGTGAGGGCAATTTTATCGTAAATTTTCTTGGGTTTGATGGTGCCGTTTTCGGTTATTACAGGATTGCCATTGCTTCTATTTGCAAAATCTTTGTATTTATCTATTGCTTCCTTGAATATCTTGAACGAAATTGGTTTCAATAAATAATGTACTGTTGGATAGTCGAATGCTTTCTGAATGAAGTCGGCGTGACCCGAAATGAATATTATCCAAGGCAGATATTCTAATTTTTCCACCATATCCATCGAGTTGCCATCGGGCAATTCAATATCTAATAAAAGGATGTCTGGTCTGGTTGATTCAATAAGGGGTTTGGCTAATGCTAATGTGCTGGCAACCCCAATTACCGATATTTCCCCATCAAAAAAGCGAATAACCGATAGCAATGCCTCTACGCTACTTTCGTTATCCTCTACTATTATCACCCTTATCATAAAAAGTAAATTTTGCAATTATCTATTTTATAAGATACAAAAAATTTTTTTATTATTAATTAAGCAGTGCAAAAATAGTGTGTGAATATTTTATCAGAGCCTCCCCCTAAATCCCCCTCACAGAGGTGGAATATTTTATCAGAGCCTCCCCCTAAATCCCCCTCACAGAGGTGGAATATTTTA
>DYPF01000476.1:0-107 GCA_020720105.1 Chloroherpeton thalassium | reverse complement strand
TCACATTCCCCACTTTTAACTTTTAACTTTAAACTTTACAAACTTTAAACACTTCTGGCATAACTATTGGCAATTACTCTATAAACTAAATTTGAGGGAAATTTTGA
>DYPF01000475.1 GCA_020720105.1 Chloroherpeton thalassium | reverse complement strand
GGTGAGATTTACCTTCCTATAAGCCCTAATTTATACGAGAAGGAAGTTGATATTATTATTATCACCAAAGAAGAACAAAGAAAATTTAATACAAGTGCCGTAGATTTTGTAAATAAATGGGAGGGTTTTCTTAAAAATGTTGATATTGAAGATGCAAAATATAAGTATTTAATGGAGAAATACAATTGATTTTACAAATTCGATTATTCCAGCAATTACTCCCGAACAATTATTTAAACTTGTTGGTGTATAATCTTATCCCCTAATAATTTGATTCATCTCGCCACGAGATGATTCGCCATTTGCCATCTACTGAACTTTTGCGAATGCGGAAATTTGCAATGCCATTTATCCGCAAAATATCTGCTGGGTTAAAAACAATAGTTAAATTGAAACTTCGCGAAATATCCCTTAAATTTGTGTCGCCAATATCCACAAAAATTTCATTCCATACCAAATCCAAACTTTGTGCTGCTTGGAAAAGCCCATTAGTTGTGAGCAATTCCTGCTCTCTACCCCAAGATTCGTCAACTCCTTTATCGTAATTTCGGAAGATAAAAACGAAGTCATTATCCAATAAATTACCATAAACTAAAGTATCTTTGAAGGTGTAAGCATATTTAAAATTATTGAACAAGCCCTCGATTGATTCTTGGCTGGATATTAGACTTTGGTCGCTTGAACTATCGCTCAATTTCGGTGCAAACGGATTATTGCAACTATAAAGCAAAGCAATCAAAATAAGAATTATTGTTATGTATATGCTTTTATTTAATTTCATTTTTGCAATTCTGTTTCAAAAAAATATCACTAATTATGCAAACATTAATCTGCCTTTTGGCTCGGGAATCGGTCTGCCTAATTCTTTTGCTGTTTCAATCCATTCGCTAATAATTATCTGTGCATTTGCGAGTGCATCTTCGTAACTTTCGCCATCAGCCATACAGCCAGGAAGTTCGGGAACTTCAACGATATAAGCAGAATCTAATTCACTCCAAAATATTATCAGTTCATATTTATTCATTTTATTCATCCCAGTTTTGATTTTTTAATAAAAATTTTCTTATTTGTTTAACTTGATAATTTTTTGCCAATTTCCTTAATGGTTGAATGTTAATAATCTCTTCTACACCTTGTTTAAAAAAAATATGGTGGTCGCCCTTTATTCTCATTTCAAATCCTAAAAAAATAAGCAAATTAACTAATTCTTGGAAATTAATATTGCTATCTGATTTGCCAAGAAGGATTTTTTCAATTAATTTTTTATGCTTATTCATAT
>DYPF01000474.1 GCA_020720105.1 Chloroherpeton thalassium | reverse complement strand
TGCGTGCCGAAAATTTTGTACTTTTAATTCCTTTACTGGGCATAGCCTTAACGTTGGGCTTCATGCAAAAAAGACACTGCAAACATTGATTATTGTACCATAATTTGTATTTTTGGGACAAATAAAATTAATATGGGACAAAATACACCACATAATCAATTGGAAAAACTTCCACCGCTTAGAGAAAAGGTGGAAACCATTGAAATTCTTAGACAAACAAACAAGTCCACTGCTGCATTAGCGGAATTAAAAGGGATTGCGAAGACAATTCCTAATCAAGAAATGCTTATTAATGCCATAGTTTTACAGGAAGCAAAAGATAGTTCTGAGATTGAAAATATTATTACAACACAAGATGAGCTTTATAAAGCATTAACTATCAATAAAACTAACATATCACCTGAGACTAAGGAGGTTGTAAATTATCGTAAAGCAATATTTCAAGGATATAACCTTGCAAAAAAACAAGGTTTCTTAAGGGTTAATGACATTGTTAGTATTCAACAGGAATTGGTTGATAATACTGCTGGAATTAGAAGTACACCTGGAACTGTATTGAAAAATGACACTACAGGAGAAATTGTTTATACTCCACCGCAAGACAAAGCAGAAATACTTGACTTGTTGACAAATTTTATTAACCACTTTAATCAACAGGATGATTTATCGCCTTTGATAAACTTGGCAATATTACATTATCAGTTTGAGAGCATTCACCCTTTTTATGATGGAAATGGTAGGACTGGTCGGATTTTAAATATTTTGTATTTAATACTAAACGAATTGATTGATGTTCCTGTTTTGTATCTAAGCTCTTATATCATAGCCAATAAGCCAGAATATTACCGACTTTTAAATCAAACAAATCGCATAGGAAAATGGGAAGAATGGATAATGTTTATGCTTAGAGCAGTTGAGAGTACATCAAAAGATACTATCACAAGGATTACAAATATTAAAGACCAACTAGATTCTACAATAATAAAAGTTCAAGAAAAAGCTCCCAAACTTTATAGAAAAGAGCTTGTTGAATTGTTATTTGAACAACCATACTCGAAAATTGAATTTGTTGTAAATAAATTAGGGGTAGAAAGAAAAGCAGCTTCCAGATATTTAAAAGAACTTGAAGATATTGGGATTCTTGAATCTCAAAAAGTTGGGAGAGAGACTTTGTATATAAATAAAGAATTGATTGAAATACTAAAAAAATAATGCACGAAAGCCTAATCGAGTAGCCAGCCCAACTGACAGTATATCAGTTGGGTGAAGCTCTCACAGAC
>DYPF01000473.1 GCA_020720105.1 Chloroherpeton thalassium | reverse complement strand
TTGCAGTCCAAATATATTCAATATTAGTATGCGCCGGATTACATTATTACAAATTCTTTTTCTTTTTTCGATTTCAATAATCGCCCAAATACCCTCAGGATATTATAATGCAGCAGTAGGAAAAACGGAAGCGGCATTGAAGTCACAACTATACACAATTATATCCACTGGATATACAACAAAGAGTTATGATTATTTGCATACAATTTATGTAACAAGCGATATAACATCAACAGGAAATATTTGGGATATGTATTCAACCTGCACTTGGACTCCGGGTGTGAAAAAATGTGGCAATTATAATAATGTCTGCGATTGTTATAATAGAGAACATTCCATACCTCAAAGCTGGTTTAATAAAGATTCACCAATGGTGAGTGATGCTTTTCATGTTTATCCTACCGATGGTGTTGTTAATGCTCAAAGGGGTAGCTTTCCTTTTGGAGAATGTAGTGCTGGCACAACTTTATCAGGAGGCAAAGGACGAAGAGGTTCAAGCACATTTCCGGGTTACTCAGGTACTGTATTCGAACCAGACAATGAATTCAAAGGCGATTTTGCCCGTACCTACTTTTATTTTGCAACACGCTATCAAAATATAATGACATCTATTGGTGGAGATTCATTTGACAAGACAATTTATCCATCATTATCAAGTTGGAGTATTGCTTTATTTCTAAAATGGCATAGACAAGATCCAGTTTCTCAAAAAGAACTGACACGAAACAATGTAATTTATACTTATCAAAAAAACCGCAACCCATTTATTGATTACCCATCGTTGGCAGAACATATTTGGGGAAATAATAAAGGAACTCCTTGGTCGTTGACATCCGGAATTGAGAATTTGAAAATAGAATTCAGTGTTTCGCAATTGCTGGGTTCGAGAAGTATTCAAATTAAAACCAACGAACAAAATTTCAGTTATCGGGTTTTATCATTAAATGGAATATTAATGGATAAAAACTATTCGACAAATTCCAACGAAATTCAAACAAGGCAATTAAACGAAGGTATGTATATTGTCGAAGTTCAGTCGGATAATCGAAAATCAATCAAAAAGATTGTACTGACTAATTAAATTTTAAAACAATAATATTTATCAATTAAAAAGAGAAATTGCGAATTTTACAGCAGTTTCTCTTTTATTGTCGACAAAAAACACATAGCAATGATAAAGAAAAGATTATTTCTCCAGTTCTTTTTACTTTTAGCACTATCAATTACCGCCCAAATTCCTTCAGGATATTACTCTGCCGCCGAAGGTAAAATTGATGCAGCA
>DYPF01000143.1 GCA_020720105.1 Chloroherpeton thalassium | reverse complement strand
ATAAAATGAACGATTTTTATATTTATGGACGCCGACCAATAATTGCTGCAATCAAATCTGGAGCCAAGATATCCAAGATTTACCTGCAATATGGCACACAAGGTGAAGAAATTTCGCATATTAATTCATTGGCAATATCTAACCGCATCCCAATTACTGAATACGATAAAAATAAATTCAATCAGTTTTTATTTAACCATAATTTAACCCAGGAAAATCATCAAGGAATAGTTGCTCTAAGGGAAATCGGCGTTAGTTTGCCACTTTTCCAATTGATAAATGAGTCGCTAACAAATTCCGAAAATCCAATTTTGCTATTCCTTGATGAAATTCAAGATCCGCACAATTTGGGTTCTATTGCCCGAACAGCAGAAGCCGCTGGAGTCGCAGGATTAATTATAACAGAGAGCAAGTCTTCGCCAGTAACTCCTATTGCCTATAAAACTTCGGCGGGGGCATTAGAGTATTTGCCTTTTTCGACTATCAAAAATTCTGTTGCAGCAATTGAGCAATTAAAAGAAGCGGGTTTTAGTGTGATTGCGTCCGATTTAAGTAGTTCGGTTGATTACAGAAGTGTTGATTATAATAAGCCAATTGCTTTGATTATTGGCAATGAAGGGAGTGGAATTCGTCCGCATATTTTACGATTATCCGATATATCGGTGCATATTCCAATGTATGGTAAAACAGAATCGTTAAATGCATCGGTTTCTGCTGGAATTTTGATTTACGAAATAATAAATAAAAGAAAAATCTAATATATAATCTAATAAAATAATCATATAAAATTCAAAAAATAATTTATAATATAAAATATTAAAGTAATGAAGAAATTAATATTTACTGATAATACTGAATTGCCCGTTGGCACAATGTACGGAATTGGTCAGAATTATGACAAGCACGCACGCGAAATGGACTCAAAGCTTCAACGAGGAGAAAAAATCATTTTCATCAAGCCATCTTCGAGTTATGTGCCAGATGGCGGAACGCTGAAACTACCATCAATTTCTAACGAAGTTCATCACGAAGTAGAGGTAGTTGTAGTTATTGGCAAGGAATGCCAAAATGTAAGCAAGGAAAATGCTTGGGACTATATTGCAGGATTTGGGGTAGGCATTGACGCCACTCTACGAGATTTGCAAAAGTATTTCAAGGAAAAAGGACTACCTTGGGCAATTGCAAAAGGTTTCAGAACTTCAGCACCTATTTCCAAAATAGTTCCTGTTGGTCAGTTTGTAAAAAACAAAAACGATTTCGAAATTGAACTTTATATCAATGGCGAATTGCGTCAAGTAGGCAATACAATTGATATGATTTATTCAATCGAGGAACTAATTGAATATTTATCATCAATTTACGATTTAGAGCCCGGCGACATAATTTTTACAGGCACTCCAGAAGGCATAGGCAAATTAAATTCAGGCGACAAATTACAAGCAAAATTAATAGATTATATTAACGGTAATACATACATTGATTTAAACATAAATGTAGAATAGGAACTTATCAATCTGGTATTGTTATTTAACTTTAATCGAAGTGTATTTCAATTAAACACAATATTTTGTCTATGGGTTGAATAAATTTATTTATTATATTCATCATCATTCCAATTTAACGGGTTCAATTCGATATATTTTCTAATTTCGTATAATTCCTTTTCATCAAATTCAGTATTTGTACCTCTGTCATTAATCTTTAAAGGTTGAGATTTTTTGGGTAGAGCAAGCTCTACCCCTACAAACAAATAGCCACATCTTTTTCTACTCTACCGTTACACTTTTTGCTAAATTTCGGGGCTTATCAATGTCCCGATTTAGTATTTTTGCTGTGTAATATGCAAGTAATTGCAATGGGATGACAGTTAATATTGGTGTTAGCAAGGGTAATGTATCGGGAATATAGATGCAATGATCTACTATTTTGCTCAATTCTTCATTGCCATAATTTGTAATTGCTATCACTTTGCCTTTGCGTGCCTTCACTTCCTGAATATTCGAAACAATTTTCTCGTAAATTTCATCTTTTGGCGCAATGAACACAACAGGCATATTTTCATCAATTAGAGCAATTGGTCCGTGCTTCATTTCTGCTGCTGGATAACCTTCAGCATGAATGTAGGAAATCTCCTTCAACTTCAAAGCACCTTCCAAAGCCACTGGGAAATTGAAACCGCGCCCGAGGTATAAGAAATTCTTTACATTGGAATATTCTTTGGCAATTTTCTCAATTTCGTGTGCATTTTCTAATATTTGTTGAACTTTCTTTGGCAATTCAGACAATTCCTTTGCAATTTTTATCCCATCAACAACCGAAACATTCTTCATTCTGCCCAGATATAATGCAAGTAGTGCAAATACAGTTAGTTGAGAAGTGAATGCTTTGGTGGAGGCAACTCCAATTTCGGGTCCTGCGTGAATATAAATGCCAGCATCTGTCAAGCGAGATATTGAACTGCCCACCACATTCACAATACCCAAAACTGTTGCCCCACGTTGCTTTGCTTCCTGAACAGCAGCATAAGTATCTGCAGTTTCGCCACTTTGAGAAATAAAAATCACGATATCATCTTCGTAAATAATAGGAGAGCGATAACGAAATTCCGAAGCATATTCTACTTCCACAGGTATGTGTGCTAATTGCTCAATTAAATATTCGCCAACTAAACCAGCATTATATGATGTACCGCAAGCTGTAATTATTATTCTACGAGCATTGCGTAATTTCTCCTGCACAGAACGCAAACCACCTAATTTCACATTTCCTTCTGTGGCTAATAATCTCCCACGCATTGCATCTGTGATTGTTTGAGGTTGCTCGTAAATTTCCTTCAGCATAAAATGGTCGAATCCACCTTTTTCTATTTGGTCTAAATCAAAATCAATAGTATGAATTTCGGAATGAGTTTCCAAATTGCTAATTGTTTTGGTTAAAAAGCCATTTGGTGTCAATATCGCCATTTCGTCGTCATTCAAGTAAATTACATTTTTTGTATGCTCTATAATTGCCGAAGCATCAGATGCCACCAAATATTCATTTTCTCCAATCCCTAATATTAGAGGACTGCCGTGGCGTGCAGCAATAATCGTATCGGGTAAATAAGAAGACACAACTGCCAAGCCGAATGTTCCGCTAACTTCATTCAAAGCCAAGCGAACAGCATATTCCAGATTATTTACTTTTGCATAAAAGCGTTCGATGAGCACTGCTAATACTTCGGTATCAGTATCCGAAACAAAGTGATAGCCCTCAGACTGTAATTTTTGCTTAATTGTTGAATAATTTTCGATAATACCATTATGAACAATGGCAATATTTCCTTGATTATCAAAATGTGGATGTGCATTAATGTCATTTGGGAAGCCGTGAGTAGCCCAACGAGTATGTGCAATACCGACATTTCCAATAACATCAGCTTTTTCGTTTGCTTTTTCCAAGTCGGCAACTCTGCCTTTTTTCTTTAAAGATACGAGGTTATTATTTTGGTCAAGAACAGCATAACCAGCAGAATCATATCCGCGATATTCCATTCTTTTCAAACTTGTAATTAATAAAGGTAGCAAGTCCTTCTTGCCGATATATCCAATTATTCCGCACATAAAATTGTTTTCTTAATTTTGGTAAATAATAAATTAAGTAAAAATTGAAATCAAATTTACAACCTACTTTTGATGAAATAAAATGATTCTACACTAAAACTGAAAAATAATATTAAGAAAAATAATATTCAATTGACTATTTATACGTAATCAAATTTTGCTGTAAAGTGACGTAAAAATTCTGCTTGCCAAGTTATTTTCATTGGTCGCAAACTTTCTCTTCTCTTATAAACGTTTATAATTGATTCGGCAATAAATTCAATATGACTCTTAGTATAAACTCTGCGTGGAATTGCCAATCGAACTAATTCCATCAATGCTGGATTGAATTGACCATTTTCGTCATAACTGCCAAACATTACTGAGCCAATTTCGCAAGCTCGAACACCACCTTCTAAGTATATTTCGCAAGAAATTGCTTGACCTGGGAAGAACTCTGGTGAAATATGAGGAGCAAATCGCTTTGCATCTAAATATACACCGTGCCCGCCTGTTGGTTCCAAAATTGGCACACCTGCTTCGAGTAATAAATCTCCCAAATATCGAACTTGTCCAACTCTATATTCTAAGTAATTTTCGTTTAGCACTTCACGAAATCCTTGGGACAATGCAGCCAAATCTCTACGAGCCAATCCGCCATAAGTGATAAATCCTTCCGTCACTATCAAAATTGTCTTTGCTTTTTCGGCTACTTTATCATCATTAGTTGCAATATAGCCTCCTGTATTTGATAATCCATCTTTCTTGGAACTCATTGTTGCACCGTCAGCATAAGAGAACATTTCACGAGCAATTTCTTTTATTGTTTTATTTTCGTAGCCTTTTTCGCGTTGCTTTATAAAATAAGCGTTTTCGGCAAAACGGCAACTATCCAAATAAAGCGGAATATCATATTTGTTAAGCAATTCTTTTGCCTTCCGAATGTTTTCCATCGAAACAGGCTGACCGCCACCACTATTATTTGTGATGGTAATCATTGCAATTGGAATATTTTCCTTGCCTTTTTCTTGAATTAGTTTTTCGAGACCAATTAAATCAATATTGCCCTTAAAATCTGCACGAAGAGCAGGATCTTTTCCTTCGGCTGAAGGTAAATCTATTGCAATTGCACCAGAAAATTCCAAATTCCCACGAGTTGTATCAAAGTGAGTATTATTTGGAATAATTTTGCCTACTCCACCAATAACTGAAAAAAGAATTTTTTCAGCTGCGCGACCTTGATGTGTTGGGATAATATGCTTAAAACCAGTAATATCGCGAATTGTTTCTTCGAATTCGAACCAATTTCTGCTGCCAGCATAGGATTCATCACCATCCATAATTGCAGCCCATTGCTTGGAACTCATTGCAGTAGTTCCGCTATCAGTTAATAAATCAATTGTGATATGTTCGGAACGTAATGAAAAAGGGTTAAAATTCGCTTTCTTCAAGTACTCTTCGCGTTCTTGGCGAGTGGTGATTGGAATTTCTTCAATTGCTTTGATTTTAAATGGCTCGATAAATGACTTCATAAGATAAAACTCAATTTATTGAAATATACAATATATAAATTACAAATTTAAGAAAAAAAACAGCAAATCTAATAAATAAATTAAAAATATATGAATGTGAAAATTTGAGAATATGTAGATGTACGGAAATCATTTCCCCACCTCAAGTTGCAATCAATTTTAAATTAGGTGGAACAGCGACAACCCAAAACTACTACTCACAAATTCAAGCATCACAGTTTAATATGCGGCAACATTACTACAAATAATTATATATCAATAATTTACTTAATATTAACGATAAATTAATAAATATACTTTAATTTTGTAATGATTATTTAGAATTAAATGGAAATATGAACAAACTTTATAGAAAACTTAAGATATTTCTTATGCGTTGGAGGAACTCGCTTGTAAAATTCTCGGACAGAAGAAGTTCATTAGTACTGTTATTTGTTCATTCACTTTTAGATTCAATTTTTTTACCCATTTCTATCGACTTCACATTTTTACCATTAGTTGCAAGCAGAACAAGTAAAGCAGTCAAGTTTGCAAATATTTGCCTAATAGCTTCAATAATTGGAGCGGCAATCGGTTATTTTATTGGTTTTGTTTTTATAGATACAATAGGAATGTTCCTAATAGACACATTTGGTTTTCATCCTGTTTGGGAGAGATTGCTTAATGCTTATCAAGGACACTTAAGCGTTTGGACTTTGATTGTAGCTGCTATCACACCAATACCATTTAATGTAGCAACTATTGTTTCGGGTGCTACAGAAATGAATTTTTTAGTTTTTATACTAATTTCAATAGGGGGAAGAGCTATCCGATTCTACCTATTAGCTTATGGAATAAAGTATTTTGGTGAAAAAGTATCTTTCTTCAGAAATTTAAAGAAAGTAAATAGACTCAGAATAAAACCAAAATTAGAAAATGCAGTATAGATGAATTTTTAAAGAAACTATCAACTTTCAAATAATATTCTCTCTAAAAAATAATTGATTTTATTGTTATTAATTAAATTTTTAGTATTTTTGTAATCCTTAATTCTCAAAATATGAGAAATTAATATGGAGAGGTGGCCGAGTGGCTGAAGGCACCGGTTTGCTAAACCGACGTAGGGATTATACTCTACCGGGGGTTCGAATCCCCCCTTCTCCGCCAAATCTTATTATAAATCAATAACTTAGTTGTTTGTCCATACAAAATACATACAAATCGAAGACTTGTTTTGGTTTTCTTATTTGTTGCATTTTTATTTTCTCACAAACCACACCTTAGATTAATATCAATATTATTTTAAGTTTATTTACTTAAAAAACAATTCAAATTAAACAATTCAAAAATAATTGTTTTTGCAAATACATATTCTCGATAATTTTTATATTTTAAATCATCAAAATTGATTAATTTAGTATAATTATATTATAACAATTCTTCACATCATTAAATTTAATGATGTGAGTTATTTACCAAAAACGTTAGAATTGATAATTATTAAGTTGCAAAAGTAAAGATAAAAATGTTTGAACAAACTTTTAAGAATATAGACGATATTTTACACAAAGACGCTGGATGTAGCAGCGAACTTGATTATGTAGAGCAAACCAGTTGGATTTTATTCCTCAAATATCTTGACGA
>DYPF01000472.1 GCA_020720105.1 Chloroherpeton thalassium | reverse complement strand
TCGCAAAACTATCCGAACCCATTCAACCCAACGACAAAAATTCAGTTTGAAGTTCCAAGTTCAAAGTTTGTAAAGTTAGTTGTATTTGATATTTTAGGTAAAGAAGTCCAAACTCTCGTAAATGAATCGCTGCAGCCCGGCACTTATGAAACTTCATTCGACGGAAGCCAGCTAACCAGCGGCGTCTATTTTTACAAACTGATTACGAATGGCTACACCGTAACAAAGAAAATGATTTTAATAAAATAATTTTATCATTAGATCATGAAAAACCTCTTAGTAATCTTAGCAATGCTCGTCGCTGTGAGTGCGAGCGGGCAGTGGACACAAACATCTCTCCAAAATATTAAAACGGAATGCTTATCAATTTGCTATGGAAATATCTATTCAGGTACGACGGATTCCGGAATTTATGTTTCTACAAATAATGGATTAAACTGGAACAAAACTTCTTTTATAAATACAAGAGTACTATGCATATATCAATTTAAAAATAAAATCTTTGCTGGAACAAGTAATCTAGGAATCTTTGTGTCAGCTGATAGTGGAAGAAATTGGACTCAAACAATATTGAATAATCAATATGTAACATCTATTACATCAGATAGTACAAATATTTACGCAAGTGATAAAAATATTTTTAGTACAACTAGAGGGATATTTAAATCTAGTAATAACGGAACTAATTGGATACAGGTTTTGAATGTATCCGCTGTAGGAGCTATGCTTTTTGTTGGTAATAATTTATTAGCGACTCTGCACTCAGATCCAATTTTTGTAAGCCCAAATGGAATGTTTTATTCAACAAATTATGGGTCAAACTGGATTCAATCAAATTCCAGTGCTACTGCATATTGCTATATGAAGAAAGATTCACTCGTATATGCTGGAATCGGTGTAGGGCATTATATTATATATGGTGTTAGAATGTCTACCGATTATGGTGTTAGTTGGCAAGTACTTACTGTCTTTAACAATAAATCCGTTCTTTCAATGGGATATTCTAATAATTATTTATTTGCCGCAACATCAGATCAAGGTGTTTATACATCAAATAATAATTTTGCAACATGGCAAAGAGTAAATCAGGGATTAGGCGATACAATATTAAATAGCCTTCTTGTTAAAGATGGATATATTTTTGTTGCAACGAGAGATCATGGTGTATGGAAAAGGGCATTATCAGAAATCACAGGTATCCAAAACATCAGCACAGAAACACCATCAAAGTATTCACTATCGCAAAACTATCCGAATCCGTTCAATCCGGTGACAATAATCCGAT
>DYPF01000471.1 GCA_020720105.1 Chloroherpeton thalassium | reverse complement strand
CATATTTTGAAAGCACAATTTTAGGCGAAGCCACCGACCCAAATAAATTGTTTGATTTACAGGATGCTTTGGATAATTATCAAGTCTATACAAAAGAACAAGTTGTTGAATTTTCAGATAAGATTTTGGCAAATGTTCCTGTTGACCAGCTTCATGCCATGCTCGACCATTCAACAGCAATTTTCAGAAATGATTTAGCGGAAGAACAGCAAGCCGATTTTAGAGCAAAAGTAAAAACCTATGTTCGTTTGTATATTTTCCTTTCTCAAATTGTACCGTTTGAAAATCCGTATTTAGAAAGGCTTTACATTTTTCTGAATCACTTGCAAAATAAATTAGGAGGCGATACACCGATTGATTTGGCACAAGGTATTTTGGATAATATCGACATGGATAGTTACCGTTTACAATTAGAAGCAACAACAAATATTGCAATGGAGCAAGGCGAAGATTTAAAGCCAATTCCAACCGATATGCGAGGCGGAACAAATCAACCTGAAATTGACAAGCTTTCAAATATTCTGCAAACTTTTAACGACCGCTACGGGACACAATTTGAAGATGTGGACAAGGTTAGACAAATGGCAGAAAGTGTTGCAAATGACGTTGCTAAAAATCAGGAGTTAATTACTTCAATCAAATATTCTGACGACCAAAACGCCCGTATAACAAGTGATAAGATTGTTGGAGAAGAATTGCTAAAACACATAACAACAAATTTTGACTTATACAAACTCTATTCTGACAACAAGGAATTTAAAGAGGATTTTTCAGCAATGATGTTTGGAGTTGTTAAGGAATTAATAAATAGAGGAATTAATGCACAGAAATAAAATATGCCAGAATTTATAAGTAACACATTAACTCATTGGTCTGGTCGTGACAAACCAGACACAGAAGCTTTTGAGATTATTGAAAAAATAATCAACACAAAGAAATTGCTTCTCACTTATTGCCCAAACTATCCTAGATTACCAGAAAACAGACAAATAAGAACAATGATGGTTTGCTTCACTGATATTCCATTACATCTAAGTCAAGAACATTGTGCTAGATTCGGGAAATTCGGAATTGGTTTTTCAAAGGATAAAATGATTCAATACGGTGCTAATCCTGTTCTTTACACGAGTAGAGAAATGAATGAAAGGGTAGAAAAATTTATTTCACTAATTGGTCGTTTGCAAAGTGAGGAAGTTGACAGAGAATGGAGAGATTCAGCCTTAAATGATGACGTTGGTGATAGATACCAATTTTCATCAGAACAATTCTTTGCAATGTTTGAAATTG
>DYPF01000142.1 GCA_020720105.1 Chloroherpeton thalassium | reverse complement strand
CCCATAAGTCCAATCCACCTTTAGTTCCTATTCTATCAGAACTAAATAGGCTGATATTATTATTGAGTTTAATATAGTCCGATTCATTAAATTCAGTATTTATGTCTTCAAGAGGACGTGGTCTTTCCCAAATACCATTTTCATAAATTGTGTAAAAGATATCATAACCACCTTTTCCATTCAGACCATTTGAAGCAAAGTATAGAGTATCGTCAGCCGCGAAGAATGGGGTGATTTCAGAAAAATTGCTATTTAATTCGCTTAAATCATCTGATTCAATCCATTCATTATTAGAATTCTTTAGCGCAAGTTTTAAATCAGTATCTTCTGTATTTCCAATTTTGGATACACAATAAACTAATTTATTTCCATTAGGACTTAGTGCAGGATGAAAATGAAAATCACTATTATTCAAGGATTGAATAATTTTTCCATCTTCCCAGTTATTTCTTTCAAAATTAGTTTGAAATAAACCAAGAGTAACACCAAAAGTTTGTTGTACTTTCCCAGTATAAATTGCAGAAATGTCATTGAAAGTTATGTAGGAAGTGTTTTTACTATTGTTAGCGAAATTATCACTTGCAAAAAAAGGCTTGTCGGTTTCGAATAATTCGTGATTATTTTCAATTACTTCTATTATATTTAGATTATTTTTAATTTTTATTTTCTTAAATTTATTAATATTTTTATTTGAGGAATTATAATACAGATAATTGTTGTGTTTATCCACACTTGGAGCGAAGTCATCATATTGAGTATTTAGATTTTCCAAATTAATTATTGATATATTATTATCTTCAGCTTTTATTAATACAAAAGAGAAAATAAAAATAATAAATAAATAAAATTTAATATTTAATTTGATTCTCATAATTTATTAAATCGCCCAAAATCCTCTTCTGTTCCAAATAATACTAATATATCATTATCTTGAAATATATAAGTAGGCATTGGGACACCGATACTTTCAGTATCTAAGATGCTTTGTTTAACATCGCTTGTATTTTCATGATACTTTTTAATTGTAACTAAATTCAAATTGTAATCTGGACGGATTTTTGAGTCAATTACAGATAAGCCAATAAATTTTCTTGGTATATTCACAATAAAAATTGAATGCTTTTTGCTTAATGGAAATGTATCTATCAAGCCCGGAGTAATTAATTGTTTTGCCAAGTGCTCTGCGGCTTCTGCTTCGGGAACAAGTAAGTTGTGAATGCCCATCAATGTTAAAAGTCGTTCGTGAAGAGGTGAAATTATACGATTGTAAATCAATTTTACGCCAATTTCTTGCAAAATTGCTGTTGTTGTTATTGAACTTTCAAAACCCTCACCAATCGCAACAATGACTGCTTCAAAGTCTTTTAGTCCTTGTGCCATCAATGCTGTTTTGTCGGTTGCATCTAATTGTATTGCTACGGTTACTTTATCTGATATGCTTTCTATTTTGTCCATATCTATATCTATAGCCAGAACTTCCGCACCGGATTCTGTTAATTTAATTGCTAAATTCGAGCCAAAATATCCCAATCCAATAATACAGAACTTTTTTGTTGCCATTGTTACTTCTTATTTTTTTCAAAATTATGAATTTTATTGATAATTATGAATTTTGTTACGAAATTAAAACAATTTGTTTTTAATAAATTTGGAAATATAGGCATTTGTATCAAATTTTCTTGCTGCTCCATTGTAATTCATATATCGGATTTTGCCAAAAACATTATGATTTGCCCAAGCTCTATCGTGCACTCCACCAATTGACCAAGCAATTCCAGTATAACCATTTGACTCTCTTCCGTCTAATGAATATTTATCATTTAAATAAATTGCAATTTGCTGTGCATTTGCATAATCTTTACTCCACTCCAAAATTTTCTTTGCCCAATACATTCGCATATATCCGTGCATTTTCCCGGTTTTAGTTAATTCTAATTGGGCAGCATTCCACAAATCTTCGTGAATTCTGGCTTGTTCAAATTCTTCGAGTGAATATATAAAATCTCTCAAATTAAATATCACTACCAAAGGTTGATTTTTGTCGATTGCTAATTGTTGTGCAAAAATCAAAGCCCAATTATCCAAGACTCTTTGGTCGCGACTCATCCAATAAACAATTGCCCCACTTACAATTTTACTTTTTTTTATTATGTTAATTCGTTCTTCTTTCATAATTTGCAATTTTCAGAAAAGATTATTTGTAAAATTTAATAAAAATTTAATTTTAATTAAAAATAATTTAAGAAACTCAGATTATGAAAATATTAGATAATACCAAAATATTGATAGCAATTTTATTTTTAGTGTCAATAATACTCTATGCTTTAACATTCAATCCCAATGTTACATTCACCGATAATGGAGAGTTAGCATCAGCTGCGATAAAACTTGGCATAAGCCATCCAACAGGTTACCCATTATTTACATTGTTAGGGTTTGTTTGGTCATTATTACCAATTATGTCGAGCAAAATTGCTCAAATGAATTTTTTGTCTTCAATTTTTGTAGCCACATCGTCAATATTTTTGTTTCTGACTGTAAGAGTATTAATTGCTAATTTTATATATTTTGAAAATGTTAAAAATTCAAACAAAAAGAAATCAAATACTGATAGAATTTCAAAAAAACTTTCGCTTGAAAATTGGCAAATTAACACAATCTCATTAATTACATCATTCACATACATTACTGCCTTAACGATATGGGAGCAAGCATTGTTTTTTGAAGTTTATTCATTGCAACTTCTTCTTGTTAATTTATTTTTCTACTTTATTTTAAAAGCATATTTCGCAGATGCTTTGCAAGATAATAAAACGCATCAATTAAATAGATTTTGGCTAATTTCAACATTTATTTTGGGTTTGCTTCTAACAAATCACCTAATTGCAATTTGGCTGATTCCTAGTTTTGTTTGGATTATGCTTCGTAATTCTCAGGACAAGTTTAATTTTAGTAAATTAACCACAAAAAATATTCTAACAATAATCATTATTGGAACAATTACATTATTTCTATATGCTTACTTGCCCATCAGGTCTGCAATGTTGCCCGAAATCAATTGGGGCTGGGTTCACCGAAGTTTTGATAAATTTCTCTATCATTTATCAGGCAAACAATATCAAGTGTGGATGTTCTCGGATAGCAGTGTGGCAATTGATAACTTAGGTGAATTTTTTGCCTTACTTCCAAAGCAATTTGGATATATTGGTTTATTTGTACTTATTTTTGGTTTGATTATTCTCGTAAAGAACAAAACTATTTTCTTTTTTATCTTAGCAGTTTTGGCTTTCAATATCCTTTATGCAATGAATTATTCAATTTTTGACATTGAAACATATTTTGTTACTTCTTATACAATTTTGATGTTAGTTTTGTCTCTTGGTTTTGTTTGGATAATACAAAAACAACCTAAAATCATTTTTCTTGGTTTACTTATTCCAATTCTAAATTTATCAATAAATATTGCACACACAAACAAATCTGAAGATGCTTTAGTCAAAGAATATACTTATAATCTTGCTGATAATGTTGAGCAGAATGCGATAATTTTTTCGTCCCAGTGGGACTTTTTTGTTGGACCTTTCATATATTTACAAAATGTTGAAAATTATAGAAAAGATATAGTTATATTCGAGACTGAATTAGTTAGACGTACTTGGTATCCCAAACAATTTGCAAAAACTCATCCTGAAATTTATAATCAATCCAAATCGCAATTTATAGAATACGAGCAGATTTTGGAATTGTTCGAGTCAGATAAACCATACAATCGAAATGAAATTCAGCAGCATTATGTCAATTTACAAAAATCAATCATTGATAATTATATCAATCAAAGACCGATTTATGCTACACTCGAAACTTATGCCAATAATTTGGACATATTCAATAATTATAAAGTTGTTCCCTTTGGATTTGCTTTGAGGGTTTTGCCTTTGAATTCACCCGAAATTAATTTAAGCAAAATGAAATTAGATTTATCAAAACTAATCACATTAAAAGATAAGTACGATGGAGAATTGCCAACAGCACTGATGGGACTGATTACTGAGAATCTGAAAAATGTAAATATGTATGCAAATAGTACAAATCAAAGACAAATAGGCGAGTGGGCAGCTCAACAGTCAAGTTACTTTACACCGAAAAGAAAGTAAAAAGTTATCCCCATTTGTAACTATTTTACTCTTTGAACGTCTATAATGTAAAACAAATTGACTAAAAATGTTCAGAATTAAAAAATATAGATTATTAATCACAACTTTTTTCATATTGTGCTTTGCTGGAGTTATCTCCACAAATAAGGTATCATTATCAAATAAAACCTTAGAGACACAAGATGAAAAAATAATGTTTTTTAAACCAGTTATCGAAAAGTTAATAGCAAAAGGTGTTTCGGAGGAGTTTATTCTGGGAATCATCAATGATTCTTTAATTGATTTCAACGAAAAATATGTTCAAATTGATGTATCAACTAAAAAATCATCGGGAACACCATCAACATCAACAGTATACAAAAGTTTAGTTGATGACAAATCAGTTAAGAGAATATCTGATTTTATAAAAGATCATAAAGAAAAATTCGATATAGTAGAAGAAAAATACCTTATTAATAGGGAAGTGTTAGGTTCACTACTTTGGGTAGAGACTCGGCATGGAGACTACTTGGGCGATCACAGAATAGTAAGTGTTTTTCTTTCGCTTTCGCTTGCCGACCAACCAAATTTTATTGAATATAACTTAAAAAGATTAAGAGAAAATCCTTCTGTTTCCAAAAAAGAATACCCAGGTTTAAAGAAAAAACTTATTCAACGATCAAAAACTAAGGCTGATTGGGCTATTAATGAATTAGTAAGTTTGTATAAACATAAAGATAAATTACCTTATAAACCTACTGAAATACTTGGCTCTTATGCTGGTGCATTCGGAGTTTCGCAGTTTATTCCTTCTTCGTTTGGTAGTTGGGCTATTGATGGGAATGCTGATAATAAAGTTGATTTATTCAATGTTGATGATGCTATGTTTAGTGCTGCTCACTATTTATATAAGCACAATTTTGGAAAAGATGAAAGCCAAAAAAGGAAAGCTATTTTCGCTTATAATCATAGTACAAAATATGTGAATACAATAATGACTTTAGCAAAAATGGTGAAAGAATTGGATTCCACAAATAGCATTAATGTTCCACTAAATGAACAAATAAACAACTAATAGTTTATTCCTTCTCGTAAGTCCATTTCCTTTGAATAGTAGATTGATGCCTTTTCCGGAAAGATTTTTCTGAGATATACTTTTCCAAAATTCTTCTAATATCAAAAAAAGTTTTCCAGTTATGATGGGGAAGTCGATTTTCTGCACAAAATTTTGCTAAAGTAGATTTTGCAAAAATAATATCTGAAACTTCTGCCGCTGCATAATCCGAAAAACCATCACCAATATAAATACAAATTTGGTCATCTGTAGTGTTTTCCAATACTATATTTCGCTTGCAAACTGCAGAAAACCCACCACAACCTTCATTAGCATAAGTAAATTCGGGAACGAACTTATCATTTTCGATTAATAGAGTGTTGGAAAAGTAAGGTAATTGCTCAATTTGATTGAATTCAAAGTATTTTTTAATCAAAAAGTCAAAGTTGTCAGTAACAATAGTGATTGGAATATTCAAATTTTTGCAGTAATTTACAAATTCCTTGAAGTAAGGATCAATTGGTTGTTCCTTGTAGAATTCCAATAAGTATTCGTCTAAATTCTTAGGTAAAATTCTAACAAATTCACGCCAGTAATCAAAAATTGTAATTTCTTTGTTCAGAAACGCAGTGATGAAGTTTTGATGATCTCCAAAAATCTTGAAAATTTCATCAGTAACATCATTTATTGATATTGTTCCATCAAAATCAACAAAAATTTGCAAATTATTCATAGTTTTTTTGTAATTTAAGAAATGAAAAAAATAAAAGGAAATTTTTTAAATGAAAAAAATTATATTTACAATTTTAGTAATAATTTTCCTAATGGGAGAATTAAAATCACAAGAAATTTTGCCAATGGCAATTGGTCCATATATCAGCTTTGCTGGTGGAGTGAATGCTAATGATGTTCCAAAAGGGAGGAAAAATGGATTTACTTTCAGTAATTTACCTGATTTTGGTTTAAATTATTATTTGCCATTTACCAAAACCGCAAATTTAGGTCTCTCTTTGGATTTATCTTACTCAACTTATCCATACCAAATGAAAAATTACTATACTTCCACTCCTTATGATTTTTATTTCCATTATTTCGAAATTAACCCGAGCGTATTCTTTTCGGGCTTTACATTTGGTTTTAATGTGAGTATTCCAATGATGGGTGAGATTGATAATGGTGTGGATTTTACTGATGACTTGAACACAACTTATGGATTACATTTAGGTGGAGTTATTCCAATTTTTTCAAATGAAACAGGTCGTGTGAATTTTATCATCGAAGGAAATTATGCTTTTTCGGGTACTTACAAGGATTATAATATTACTAATGATCCAATGACAAGATATGCTCCTCCTGAAACGCCTTTAAATGATGCTCTCAATCCAAGAAATGGCTCTGTTAGTATTGGATTTAGTTATTTGTTTCATTTAACAAAACCACAATCCTTTGATACAGAAACAGGAGAATTTGAGGAATAGAAAAAAAGTTTCCAATCGTTAGGGGGGAGGTTCTAATATAATTTATTTCAATATTTGTCCTCCCCCTTTGTCCCCCTCAATGAGGGGGAT
>DYPF01000141.1 GCA_020720105.1 Chloroherpeton thalassium | reverse complement strand
GGTTATTTCCATTTGTTTGACTATTCCAAGTTAGCGGTGTACCTGAAAAATTTAATGGTGTACTTCCGTTTTCATAAATAAATCCGCCGTGATTAGTAATATAAGTAGCGTAATCTGTTGCTCGGTTGTAAGTAAATGGAGCAAAACCTGCATTACTTGTCATTAAAACATTCGAAATTGTGTATTGAACAAATAATGTTTGTAAATCAGTTGTCCAATTAGTAGATAATTCTGTATCAATTGCATTAGCCGCATATTGAACAATACAACGTTCGTAAATATTTTTTATAATTCCATTTCCTGTGTGTTCTGTTAAATATTTTGCAAACACCCATGAACTATACCAATGATTATCAAATTCGGGTGCTTCACCGTTTCCAAGATTTAGAGCTACATCTGTTTTACCAAATAAGTCCATTAGATATTGAAAATTATCATCGTAACCGGGGAAAGCATATTCTTCTGACCATGTTGCACAAGCTTCCATAAACCAACTATCCATTGACTGGGCATATCCCATTTGAGTTGCGTGCATATATTCATGTGCGGCAGTTACACTTAAAGCAACATTTTCATCACCAAAACCTGCATAATTGTTTCTCATTACCATATAACTATTGTAAGCATCAACTTCTGTTAATGTTGAAGAATTTGGATTGTCTCCAATGTTATCTTCTGGTGCAACATATCCATAAACGCCGGCACCTGCAATATCACCGCTAATATAAATATCATATTTAGCATTACCACCACTTGTTCCGTCGCTTGGAGGAATTGATAAACTTGTAGTTGTATGATATAAAGTATACACCGCATTAAATTTTGCAATCAAATTATCCATATAATCAGGAATACTATTTGAGTTTGCATCAGTAGCGTCAACACTTTCACCCGTACCACCATTAATAGTATAGTGAAAACGAAAATTTCCGCTTTCAGTTGTTAATTCTGTTCCCGTAAAAGTTGGTCTAACACCTTTATATTTGCTAAAAGTTATTTTTGCGTCATCCGATAAAACGTTCCAATTTCTAATAACTTCGTTTAATATAGGCGTTAACCACAAATGGTCATGGGTTGTTGCATCTTTACTTACAGCTTTTAACTGTCCGGTTTTGTACTGTTGTATCAACTTATTTGATAATTCAACGTTTTGAGCAAACATTGAAATGCTCATAAATAAAATAAAAGATAATGTAATTAATTTTTTCATTGTATAATTATTAATTGTTAAAAAACTAAAATGAATTGAAACTCCGTAAATTTTTTGCCCATCATGGTGGACATCTTGATTTTTTTTTCATAAACCATAACGAACAGCGGTGAGCCGAAGGTGCGGGTTTTAACAGTAAAATTCTATCAAATTTGCTTACAGTTTGCAAAAAAGACAAAACTATCAATAACCTATGAAAAACCCGCACTTGACGGCTACCGCATGTTATGCAAATTATTTATTATCAATCTTTTTTACTATTCTTCATTTCCTTTTTGAATTATAACTTTGTCAGGTGCAGGCATAGAATTTTCAGATTTTGCATTTTCAGGACACGGTATCATTGTTGATTGAAATTCACCGGATGTGTTTACTGTAACTCTCCAACAACTACCATTACTATCTTTCATAATTACACCACTACCTACGTTATCAATATAAACGTCTCCGCTGCTGACTTGTAACCTTGATTTTGGCGTTAATGTTCCAATTCCCAAATTACCAGTGCTTGATAAACGCATTTTTTGTTGCCTATGATTTCCGTTATCTCTTACAGCAAATACAAGTCCACCATCTTCTTGACCGATAGTATTGTCTTCAATCACACCACCAACAAAGCCATATTCCAAAATTTGATTACTTATGTTTGAAAGCCTATATGAAATACCTGTACCATATCCAATCGCACTTGTGTCACGGCTCATATTTATCATACTCGCAATAACAGTTGTAGAACCGTTTACTTTTGAATAAAGCATAGCATTTACTATATTGACAGTATCAGACCATAAATACAGAGGTACGTTATGTGGATAATCTATTACTTTATTACCTACAAAAATACCACCTTTATGATTTATCATATTAATGTTACCGTTGTTTTGTTTCCAAAATATTGTATCAACTTCGGAAGTAAGAAAATTAGGTGTCCAATTTTCCCATTTACTTGAGGATGAGTTGTATATTAATAGTTGGTTATTCAACGGCGAATTTATGCTAAACGGATTGCTTGTTATCTGAGACCATGCCGGAACCCAAGTATTTGAGCGATACAATCCGGCGTGGTTACCCCAAGAGTAAGCCGAGTTCCAATTGCTTATGTTTGTGCTTGTTATGCCGTTGGCGGCGTGGCTTGTGCTCATGGCATTCGTAATTCCGTATCCGGCAAGCGTTGATGGTTTGCTTGTTATATCAGTCCAAGTCGGAACCCAAGTTGCGCCTCGGTACATACCTGCATGGTTGCCCCAGCCGAAAGCCGTGTTCCAATTTGTTATGTTAGAACTTGTTACTCCGTAAGCAGGAGAATTAACAAAAATATTATCGGTTTCGGTAAATTCCGTTAAGTAACCTGCATTTGCGTGGTTTCCCCAGCTGTAAGCAGTATTCCAATTTGTTACATTAGAACTTGTAACGCCGAATGCGGGAGAATTAACAAAAATATTATCGGTTTCGGTATATTCGGTTAAATATCCTGCGCTTGCATGGTCGCCCCAAGAGTATGCCGCGTCCCAGTTCGCAGTATTTAACGAGGGCAAATCGCTTAAATCGTTATAAGAACCGCTTGTTGCTACGGTTGCAAAATTCGGTTTATTCAAAATATTGCTCCATTCTACGTCGCCGTTTGTTATTTGCCCGGGTTCAAATTTTCCGGTGGCTGCATTGTAGAGCAATACGTCGCCTTCTTGTACGCCTGTAAGGTCAATATAGCTCACTGCACCCGCAGCAAAGGCATAAGGAACTGTTGCAAATGCTATGGTGCCGAGTGTTAAATCAAAATTAAGCGAAGCTGTTGGGTCGTAGTCCACTTTCATATATTTTTCGCCGTTTGCCCAATCAATAGCTGAAAAGTCACCTACGCTCATATACGGGTTTACACCTATTTGGAACGAAAACGAGCCGTAGCCGTTAGTAATTTGCGAGCGTACTTCTTTGTAGACTTGCGTGCCTTCTGCTCCGCCGTCCAAAACGGTAAGCTGTATCATAATGGTCGTATTTGCCATAACATCGCCGTTGGCATCGCGGGCTATTGCCTGAAAATTAATGGCATTCGGAATTTGTGCCAATAAACTTGTTGCCGATAAAAGCAACATTACGAATAATATGTTTAATTTTTTCATCTTTTGTTATTTTTTAATAAATTTTACTGAATTAATTGGTTTTAGAAAGTTATCTGAAACCGAAATAAAATAAGTACCTGCCGCAAATTTACTTACATTGAGTGTTTGTAAATTGTCGGCGGTGCAGTTTTGCATTTTAACCACTTTACCCGTGATGTCGTAAACCGACAAAATTAATTCTTCTTCCAAACCTGACAGGTTTTGAAAACCTGTCAGGTTTACGTTAACGAAATCAGTTGTCGGGTTGGGGTAACATTCCAAGGCGGAATTTATGGCGAGTTGTTTTACGGCGGTAAAGTTGTTGTCGCCGCCCGTGTCGTCGGAGCTGCCGAGCGTGCCTGTTTCAATAATTACGTTTGCACCGTCGGCAAGCGTAAAATTGAAAGTTTCGCCCAGAACATAATTTACTTCATCGGTTGCCGAGCCGCCCGACGAAAGACTTATTCTGTCCAAGTTCTGCGAAAATGCAGAAAACCCGAACAAAACAGGAATTGAAAATAAAATTACTTTTTTCATATTTTAATTTGTTAAAAATTAATACAATACTTTATTTGAAAAGTAAATTAACATTTTTCTGTTATTTCTTTTCGCTATGTAAATCCCAAAATATTATTTGTAAATTTTTTATTTTGCATAACGTGAAGTGCTTGACAGCGGCGGGTTTTTACGCTTGCGAGTGTAGCGAAGCGTAACGAGCAAGTGGAAAAACCTGCTGCTGTTCAAGCACGTGTTAGCAACTTATCATTGTTAATCTGCCCGACATTTTCCTTTTACATCAACCCTATAAAAAAACTTCTTTTCACAGGAAAGTTGAATTTTTGCTATTTTGCTCGTGTTGTAAAATTTCAGTAATACTCATATTTAAAAAAAATTGACCTGCGGTGCTTGATAACCAAAGTTTCAAAAAACCAAATAATCAATTATTCCGAACACAACGAATACTGTAACCTTCAAAGCTACTCGCACCAGAATTGTAGACTATTCTGTCAAATCTGTAATCCAGATAAAACAAACCACCTTTTTCTGTCCAAAAGTTCGCACGTTCACCAAGTCCTTCAAACCAATGTTTGTAAAATTCATTGGGTACGTACTCATAATTACCATAAGGCAAGGCATTAAAACCACTTAAGTTTGTCCCTTGCTCGTAGCTTTTGCCGAACAATCCACCAGAGTACCAATCAGTAGTTGATTTCATTTTTTTTCCTGCAAGTTCCGGCCCGCCAAGAAAATTCACAAGGTTATTCCAATCATTCTCACTTGGGACACGCCACCCGACTGGGCAAACGTTTTTGAGACGTTGGTTGTATTGGTAAAATCTGCCGTACTTTCCAACAAGATCTTCATTATTATTATAAGCGAAGCATCCACTACCTGCATTATATGCAAGGTTTTCGGTCATCCAAATTGTGTTTCCGTATTTTTTATAACCGTAACTGTGACCATCTCTTGAATCTACAAATGTTCCGGATTGTTCTTTTTTATCAAGTTCTTCCCGATCACGCTGCTCTTTTTTTGTAGTGTTCAAATTTTGAATCTCTAACTTATATTTACTTGTAGGATATTTACTTAAAAAAAATTCACAATCAGAAATCGAACCTGATTTTGCTGCTTGATAATATAAGATTTCTTGCAAACCTTTAATTTCTTTAAAATGCAAACCATTCGGATATTTATCTAAATAAGTTTGACAATCATCAGTTGACCCTGACTTGGCTGTTAGATAATAAGTATTTTCTCGAAGAGCATTAATTTCCTTAAAATGTAAACCCGTCGGATAGGTTTCCAAATATACTTCCAAGTCGTTAAAATTGCCGGATTTTGCAGTCTGATAACAAAGTTTTTCAGGTAAAGCATTAATTTTTTTAACATAAGAACCTTTTGGATAATTCGTTGTATAAAACGCACAAATAGATTCTAATTTTACAATATCTGACTCGTTTTCAGTAAAATAATAAATTCTGTTTTCAATATCGTTTTGTGCGATATTGGGAAATCTTTCTTTTAATTTTACAATATCATCAATACTGTTTGTCACGTTTAATGCTTTTAGTAGCGTGTTGTTATCAAAAGTAAATTCGGGTAAATTTTCAATTATTTTATTAAACTCCGCAAATGAATTAAAATATTCACATGCTTTATTTCCTGCAGTTGTTTTATAATCGGAATTTGTGAAATTTGTTGAAAATACCATGTATTTGTCAAAATTAGTTACATAAGGAATTGCGACAGAATCAATTTTAAAAGTAGAATATTTGAAAATATTTTTGAATGACAAACAATCATCAAAACCTGTAATTAATTTCTGTGCTTTAGATTCTAAATCGTGGTCAAATATTGCCTGCGGAAATTTTTTATGAAATATTTCCACGTCTTTAAAATTTTGAATTGTGCTACATGCTATTTTCCCAATTTCATCGTTTGTTAAAGATGGTTTTGGATATAAATTATATGCTCCAATAATTGATGTTAATGATGTTTGACTTTTAATATATTTTGATTCAATTTCCGGTATTGATTTACTGCTCGGAAATATGCTTATTAATTTAGGTAAATTTTCAACAGGAAAATTATTATACGATCTTTTCAAAATTTCATCTATAAATAAACTATTGGGATGCACAGATTTATAAGAGTCAATATCATTAAAGTTTTTAAAAACAAAATTCATTTCTTCATTATCAAATTCTTTTGATTTTGTTTCAATTTGATTATTGAGGTAATTAAAATCTGTTTGAATTTGGCTTTCAATATTACGAAAAGATTTGTTGAAAGATTTGTTTATAGCTTTCTCGCATACATCATCAAATGTAGTTCCCCAAAAAAATGCTACACAAGCACGTTTTGTCGCATTTGCTTCATATTCTTTTATAGTGGCGCCATATTTATCTTTTATGGTTGCTTTAATATTAGAATTTACTCTATCTATTTCAAATGGCCATCCAATTAAAAAAAGAGAAAAAGCAGTTACACATCCAACAGCTGCCGGGTCTAAATTCTGTTTTAAATCTGAAGAAAAGGAAATACTAAGTATAGAATTAACATTGTTATTATTACAATCAACAATGTTCGTGCATATTTCTTTACTTAAATAAGCATTTAATTCAGATTTATCTACATAATTTTTTTCAGTATTAATATCAACCGCATTAATATCAAGTTTAGAATTTAACCGTTTTGTATTTACATTACTTTTGTTGGTTTTAAAATGTTTATAAGGCCAACAACTGATTAACATAATAGTTGCCAAGATTAATAAAAAATAAGATTCTCTTTTCATGATTTTTTAATTTTTAATTGTTGCTAACGTTTATATAATCTCAACTCCGAGTTGAGTATATTTCTCACTATATAAACCGCTACAAAACCTTATAATAATTTGCATATCAATATATTATAATTTCTTCGCGGAATTGATAAAATATATATACTCAACT
>DYPF01000140.1 GCA_020720105.1 Chloroherpeton thalassium | reverse complement strand
TTTTTGTAAATCTTTCTTTTAAATTATCTATTGCATAATAAACAACAGGGACTAAAAACACAGTTATAATCAAAGATGATAAAAGTCCGCCAATAATTACCCATGCCAAACCATTTTTCCACTCACTTGCAGTACCTTTTGCTAATGCAATGGGTAGCATACCAATTGCCATTGCTAATGTTGTCATCAAAATTGGTCTCATTCTCTCCTTTCCAGCAATAATCAATGCCTCTTTATATATCATACCTTGTTGTTTGAGTTTATTTGTAAAATCTACAATTAAAATTGCATTTTTCGTAACTAATCCCATCAACATTATTAATCCAAGTTGAGCAAATAAAGTAATATGATTTAAGGATAGATTTAATGCTAAAAATGCCCCAATAAAAGCAGAAGGAATTCCAAATAATGCAACAAAAGGATAAATATAACTATCATACAAGGCAACCATAATTAGATAAATCAAAATGAAAGAAATAATTAATACAGAGCCCAACGCTCCAAAGCTATCGTTTTGTGTTTTGATGTCAGCACCCCAAGTGAGCTTAACATTATCAGATAGTGGGGCAGTTTTTAAGTATTTAATCACATCTTGAGCAAGCGTGCCTGAGGGACGTCCAAAAGCCTCTGCAGTAATTGTTACTGACGATTGCCTGTCCAATCTCTCGAGTAATGATGGAGAATTATCAGGAATTATGTCAGCAAATTGGGATAATTCGATAGGTAAATTCATTGGATTAATAATCTTGAGTCTTCTTAAATCATCATAATTTTGTCTGTTAAATTCATCTAATCTGATATTTATTTTATATTCATCGCCATTTTCTGTTAAAGTTGCATCTGAATTACCCGAAATGGAATTTCTCAAAGTTAATCCCAAGTATGCAGTATTTATTCCAAATCTGTGCATTTTTTCGTTGTTAGGCATAATTTTATATTCGGGGCTACCTTCCTCGACTGATAATTTCACATTGTCTGCACCGGGAATTTTGCTAATTTGGCTTTGTAATCTTTTAGCATCATCAAGCACTTCATTTATATTTTCCCCACTTAAGGTAATTTTAATTGGCGCAGATTTGGGTAAAAGTCCAATAACAGCCATAGAAAAATTAATATTTGGATATTTTTTTGATAATTCGCTTTTTAAATACTTCATAAAATCTTCAGTGTTAATATCTCGTTTATCTGAAAGTAGTAGTTGAATAGTAAATTCAGATTTATAGGACACACCAACTCCAGTAGAGCCAATTCCAGTGCCAGGACCACCAACATTGCTGAATAATGTCTTCACTTCTGGATGCGATAATACAAACTTTTCAACTTCTAAAGAATTCAGGTTGTTTTCCTGAAGGGTTACATATTTATCATACTCCAAATTTAAACGAAACTTGCCTTGGTCTCCTGTTTGCATCATTTCTGTTCCGATAATTCCTTGCTTCATTATAATCAAAGTAATAGCAAATAATAGCAAGACAAAGCCTGTGAAGAGTATTTTATGTGAAAGCACCCATTCAAGTATTTGTCCATACCAATTTATAAACTTTTGTAAGCCGTGTTCGAAGGATAAAAGAAATTTGTTCATTAGATTATTTGGTTGTAATTCCTCTTTTTTCCCAATTCTGGAAGCCAACCAAGGAGTAAGTGTAAAACCAACTAAGAGACTTGTAAGTGTAGATGTTATCACCACCACAGCGAACTGCTTTAGCATATCCGCAACAAAAACTTGAAGAAACAAAATTGGCAAAAATACAACTACATCAACTAATGTAATCGATATTGCTGAAAAACCAATTTCCATTCTTCCATCGATAGCAGCTAATCTTTTCTGTTTGCCCATATCTAAGTGCCTTTGAATATTTTCGAGCACTACTATTGCATCATCAACAAGAATACCGATAATTAATGACATTGCCAACAAAGTCATTAAATTTAAAGTATAACCAAGTAGCCACATCACTGCGAAAGCAGTAACAAGCGAAGTAGGAATTGAAATTAGTACAATTAAGGAGTTCCGATAACTTCGTAAAAATAGTAACATTACTATTGAAACTAAAATTACAGCCAAAAATAAATCAACTACAACAGAATTAACTGCATGGATTGTGTTCTCGGTGGAATCGTCTGCAATAATAAACTTAACACCAAATTTTGCATAATCCTGTTCAATTTCTTTTAATTCTGCTCTAACTAATTCCGAAACTGCAACTGCATTGGCATCGCCTTGCTTTTTTAGTAAAAGACCAATTCCATTTTCAGAATTGAATCTGCTAACAGATGTAATATCTTTTACTCCATCAACAACATTAGCAATATCCTTAACATAAATTGGACTTTGCATAGCATTCATAGCAACTTGTACATTCATTATTTGTTCGACTTCCGAAAATTTACCAGCAAGACGAACCGAATTTGAACTTTTTTCTGTTTGTAATGAACCAGCAGGCACATCAAGACCAGCACGATTAATTGCTTCAATTACTTGATTGATTGAGATTTTATAATAGTCAAGTTTACTTTGATTAATTTTAACTTGAATTTCCCTTTCTTCACCACCAATAAGCGTAATCTCCGCAACTCCTTTTAATTGCTGAATTCTTGGCAAATAATTATCCTTCAATTGCTGATAAAATTCAGTGCTTTTTTGCCTGCTTTGTGCAGAAATGTAAATTATCGGTAAATCATTTGGAGAAATTTTACTCATCTCTGGTCCTTGAATATCATCGGGCAAATCTTTTTTGATATTATCAATAAATCTTTGAGCATCTTGCATAGTATTCTCTACGCTCACACCATATTTTAAATTTGCAATAATCAAAGATGCATTAGGCATTGATTTTGTCTCTAAATAATCCACACCTTCTAAATTGGACAGAGCATCTTCAATTTTACGTGATAATGAACTTTCAACTTCCTGTGGCTCTGCTCCTGGGTACAGAGTTTTAATCACAACAACGGGCTGATTAAAATCAGGTAGTAATTCATAATTTAAATTGAAGTATCCAATTATACCTAAGAGTGTAAATACACTAAAAAGAACAATTATTAGTGATGGTCTTGATATTGATATTTGAGTTATATTCATAATTACCTTTACTTTGTTGTGATTTTAGCACCGTCAAATAAGTTTATTTGACCAGTTGAAACATACAAATCGTTTTCGTTAATTCCATTAGTTATAACAACATAGTTCTTTGTTCTCTCGATAATATTTACGTATACAAGTTTGGCTTCGTTGTTCCTAATTATATATAACTGCGGTTTAAGCGATGTGCCAACAATTGCTGATGAAGGTATTAGAAAGCCTTTTTCTTTTAAATTTATATTCAATTTTGTACTTCCAAACATTCCTGCTTTTATCGAATTATGCTGAAGATTTTTTACTTCCATTTGAATTGGAAAAGCATTGCTTAAGTTTGATTTACTTCCAATCATAAGCACTTTCCCGAATAGTGTATCTGATTTATACAAATTTGATAAAATTGGGTAATTATCATTCATATTGAAGTACTTCAGATCATTTTCCGTAACATTAATTGTGAATTTAAGTTTAGAAATATCGGTTACCTGCAACAATGGCACTCCTGGAGCAGCAAAAGCACCTGCTTCCGTTAATTTACTTGTTACATAACCATCAAAGGGTGCTCTAATTGTAGTTTTATTTATTTGTTCCTCAATAGTTTCCCTTTGTGCTTTTGCGGTTTTCAGCCCAAGAATTGCCTTTTCCAATTGAATTCCCTGTATTGCATCTACTTCTTTCAATTTTGTGTAACGATTTACATCAACCTCTAAACCTTCGATTTGAATATTTACCGATTTTAATTGTAATTTCAATAAAGAATTATCTAATTGAATTATTGCTTGGTTTTGCTTCACAAAATCACCAAGATCAACTAACACAGATGTTATCTTTCCTTGAATATCAGCCGATATTTTCGTTTCTTGATTAGGTTCAAATGTGCCAGTAAATTCACTTTCAATATGTATGTCTTGTAATTTGGCTACTTCGGTTATAACCTTGATTGGCTTGGTATTGTCATATTTATAAACTCTATCCGCTGTTTTTTGTTTATTATTTTTCAATTGAATTATTGCTATTGCAACAATTAAAATGGCAATAATCAAGTAAGGAATTGTAGTTTTTAATTTACTTGTAGATTTCATTTTGATACCTTTATCTTAAATTTGATGAATATTTTCTTAATTCTATATCTGATTTTAAATAATCTATTACTGCATTTAAGTAATTTTGTTGAGATTCTCTCAACGCTGAGTCTGCTAATAGCACATCGGTTAAATTAGCCAATCCTTCCTTTTGTTGATTGATAGTCTGATTGTAAAGTTCTTTTGCCAATTCGATACTCTTTTTTGTGTTCTTGATTGTTTGTAAAGTAGAAGTTCTTTGATTTTTTGAGTTGTCGATATTCAATTTATTTTGTTCGAGGACAATCTCTTTTTGTAAGTCATTATTCTGTAATTCTATTTCTTTCTGTGATATTTTTTTATTATTAGTTCTTCCAGTAAAAAGTGGAATATTCAATTGCAAACCAACAAAACTATAGGGGTAGAAGTCCAAAAATTCATTGGGTGCTTCATCATAACCATATCCAGTTTGACCATAAGTTCCAACTAAATTCAAACTTGGCATCCAATTTAAATACAAGTTTTTTAATTCGCTTCTAAGTAGTGAATTTTGTTCGTGTAATATTAATAAATCGGCAGTAGCCTTACTTTGGTAATCAGATTTTTCCTCATAAATAATCTCTGTATCTATTTTAAACTCAGTCTCGTCCGATAATCCGATAATAAATTTTAGTGAATTTCCTAATTGTTTTATTCTATATTCTAATTGATCTTTTTGAGCATTTAGTTGCGAGATTAATAACTCGATTTTAGCAATATCTGTTCCTTTGGCAAGCAAATTCTCTCTTAGTAGATTGACATTTGCAAGTAATTTTTCATTATTTTGTATATTATTCTCAACAAATTTCTTCTGCTCAATCAGTATTTGTAAATTATAATAAAGTATCGATATATCGTAAATAATCTGCTCTTTATTTTTATCTAATTGCAAACTTGAAATGTTTTTTGCTATAGAGGTGTTTGTAATTGCTCCATAAATCTGTGAATTGTAGATAGGAAATACAAATTGAATATTTGCATTAATATTGTGAGGCACTCCGAATTGAGTTTCCTTGAATTTCCCCTCAGGACCACCAAAAGCTGACTGCGGCATTAACTGATATGGTAGATCAAAATAATACTTGTATTCAGTAATGCTATTAATTTTGGGCAACAAGTTTAATAATGCTTCATCTTGTTTAGCATCTGCGATTTTCATATTGTTTTTGCTTATCCTTATTGATTTATTATTTACCATAGCAGAGTCAATACATTGTTCTAAACTCCACTCTTGGCTAAACAAATTATGCGATGATAATACAATAAGCATTGAAATTATCGCAAATAGTCTGTGAATATTTACTAACTTTTTCTTCATAAAAAAAATTCTCTCCTTATTTTTTATATTTTTTTGAAAATTTATTGTTGTTCTAATCATTTTGCACTCCTTTTATTAGTTTTAATAATGAATTAACAAATTTTTGACCCTCGAAGATTAGGTCGAACGAATAATTACTATCTTGCCATCTTTTAATGTATAACCTAAGTGATCCAAGGAATATTATTGATAATTCATCAGCATTAATATCAATTCGAAATTGATTATTTTGCTGACCAATTTTAATTATATTACTTAAAGAATCAATATTATTTTTCATAATTGAGTTTATTTTGTTAGAAAGCATTATCTCATTTTTGAAAATATCATCAGAAAAAATTACAGCTACTAAAGATGGAATCTCAGAAAATTTTATAAAATGATGATTGAAAACCTTTCTAATTAACTCATTAGCATCAATTTGGTTTGGGTTAATTTGGTTTAAATTTGTTTCACTGAATTTTAAATTAGAACTTTCTTGAAAAAAATCCAAAATTGTAATTAATATTTGAACTTTGCTTTCAAAGTGCCTATAAATTGCTGCTTCGGTAAATCCAATTTCTTTGGATAGATTCTTTATAGTTAATGCTTGAATACCTTGTTTAGCAATTATTTCAAGTGCAGTTATAATAATCTGGTGCTGTCTTTCCGAAATTTCGTGCATAATTTTATTCTTTTTAAAAAGTATGTAAGTGATTACTTACAAAATTACAAAAGAAAAATATACTAACCAAATATTTAAGAAATTTTTTCTTTTTTTTGATAATATTCCTTAAAAACACAAAAAATGTCCAACATTATAATTATTGGACATTTTACTTATTAAGATAATAATAAATATTGTGTGAAATTAATTTGTTGCTAAAACGAATTATATAGTAATTCCAAATAATGCAACAAAAGATACGCTTTGAAAAATATGTTTTAGTAGAACAGACGTCCCCGTCTGTTTAATTAATTCTGACTGATGAGGCAATTATATCTAAGGTATTATTTTTTTCTATTTGTTTCTAATAAGTCTAAGGATTCAATTTTCTGTTGTGCAAGAAATTCATTAATATCGCCAAGATATTCTTTGACTTCACCTTTTTTAAATTCAATCGTTTTCATAGTCAGACCCTGTAGAAAGTCTCTATCGTGCGAAACAATTATCAAAGTTCCTTTAAAATCAAGTAAAGCATTCTTCAAAACATCTTTCGACACCATATCGAAGTGATTAGTAGGCTCGTCCAAAATCAGTACATTTATTGGCTGGAACAGCATTTTACAAATACTTAA
>DYPF01000470.1 GCA_020720105.1 Chloroherpeton thalassium | reverse complement strand
GTAAATGAGGTTGTAGGAGCTGTAGATAATAATTTCCGTTTCCCAGGGCAGTATTATGACGCTGAGAGCGGGCTATATTATAACTGGAACAGGTATTATCTGGCAGGGGTTGGAAGGTACTTGACGGCGGATCCCATTGGGTTGGATGGCGGGCTGAATTTGTATGGGTATGTGGGGAATAATCCGATGAATTGGTGGGATCAGAAAGGATTATCGTGTGAAGGCAAATGGAAAATAAATAAAATTATTTATGAAAATATCACTCATACTTGTTCTTGTTTTTGGATGTGTGTACCATGTAAAGGAGGTTATATTTGGGGAGGAAATTTTGCAACACTTCCAATGACAACAGGAACGAGTGTATGGTCAGGACAAGGTTCACCAGAAGAAGGTAGTTCTTGTAGTTGCCCAAAGCCAAGCCGAGAGACTGAATGTTGTAGTAACGCTAACTAAAAAGTTTTAGTTAATATATGAAAATTTTAATTCAGATTTTTATAATCATTTTGTTTTTTTTTGTTTCATATGATGCAATTGATGCAAATGATTGTACCTCTAACTATGTTTCTGGTTATGTTTATCCAGAGGCTATGGATTGTCAAATGAGAGTGCTTGATAGCGGTAAAATTGTAGATTTGTATTATAGAATCAATAGTACCTATCCCGATGATAGTGTTTATATATTTTATTCAACTATTTTAAAAAAACAAGGGTATGAAGAAATTTTCTGGAAAGGGCAAATTTTAGGAGAATGGTTTAATTATATTGATGGCACTATAAAAGGTGAGCCAGTTATTCATGCGTTTATTGCATATTGGTCTGATTCTGAAAGAAAAAAACTTTTTGTTCTGACTTTGAGGTATTATTCAAAAAAAATTATAATTAAAGAAAATCCAGATAATGATATCCAACATGTTTATTTCAAGCAGTCACCGTATGTTTCATTAGAACAAATGAAATGATTATAGTTTTCTGAAATTTTGTTTTTAGTTTCTTAGCTAGTGTTTAATTGCATAAATTTAGACACCAATTTTAAAAATAAAAATACAAACATAACAAATAATTAAAACTATTTATAATTACATTTATTTATGCAATTAGACACTAGTGTCTAATTACATTTATTTTTGTAATTAGACACTATATTTCAACTCTTAGAGCGAAAGAATTGTCTGAATCATGATTTATCAGATTTATAGGATTGCATGATGATTAAGATTTTCATAAGTAAGCCATTCTTAATTGTCTGAATCAGGATACACAGGATTTTAAGATTTACAGGATATTTATCAAA
>DYPF01000469.1 GCA_020720105.1 Chloroherpeton thalassium | reverse complement strand
TAAGGTCAAATGCAATAATATCAGCATGTTGCGTGGCGGTCAAGACCTGTGTTTAACGAGGTCTGAAATTAGGTGATGAATTTGAATTTCACCATACACTTCGTGATGGAAGAAAACCGATACCATTACACAAAAAATGTCATAACAAATTAGGAAAAACGAACAATGGGTAGCGTTTATTTGTATTTTTTCGCATTCCTTGCTATTGCACTTGTATTTTGTTTTGTGAAAAAAACAAGAGTTATAGGAATTGTATTAATTTTATCATATATTTCTCTTTTCCCATTGTCGTATTTTTTGCATGATCATTTCTATTTTTGGAAAATGAAAAATTCAAATATATACATAGAAACTATATCTGATATGACATGCTATCAGTTAAAGGCGAAAGGTGAAATTGACTCAAATATGTCAATTTCATTAGGTAAAATATCGAATCAAATTTCAATAAACAAAAATGGTCATAATATATATCAAAATTTAAGCGACAATGTATTTGTGCCCACGAACACATATAAATGTGGTGATTTTGAAATTAATTTTGATTTATCTCCTAAACGGAAATGGTATCAATCATACTTTTATTATTTCAAGGCACTGGCTAATGGTGAGGTTGTAAACGTTACCAAACACAAATACTGGGATTTTATCTTGTTACATATTGCTATTTTGTTGTTTTGGGCTTCTTTTGTTTTGTACAGATTGTTCGTTATGCAAGACATGATACTATCCTCAGTTGAGGAGGTTATTGAAAATGGGCTTTAACATTATAGATAACTTATGGAAAACATCTTCTATAGACAGGAGAGAAGGACTGAGTAAAAAAATAACAGGTGAGTTCACAGAAGAAATTGTTAAATACCTGTTGTCTGATAACTCAATAGTATCAATAAAACAAAATAATAATACACAGATAGATGCATTAAAGCATCATAGTGATCCGGAAATAAAAGAACTGAAAAAATTCTTTGAATCAAACAGCATACTACTACCTTATATCGCTGACATTCGCTCGGCCGAGAATAGACGTGAGAAAAATTCGTTTGTTATTGATCAACCAAATCATAAAAAGCATTGGACCATTAAGCTTGTTGGTCAATCCGATCAAGGATACAGCCTAGCATTAGTATTGAATGAAAACAGTAAATCTCTAGCTATCATTTTGGCTAAAGCAATTAAATTATTTGATAAAAAATTCGACAATTGGAAAATTAAAGTTCAATAGCCCAACCATATGATTTGCCATATTCTTGAGATCGATCTATGCGAAGGATTACATTTGGTATGTAATGC
>DYPF01000468.1 GCA_020720105.1 Chloroherpeton thalassium | reverse complement strand
TCTATCTTTATTAAAAGTTTAGGCTTTTTTAATCCCAAACCTCGCCAAGCGCCGGCTCGTTAGGGGCAATATTAAAACGACACGAACGACATGATAATATTCAAAAATACAGCTGGGACGATGGAAGGTGTTTTGAGAAATCAGAAACATGCGACTTCCAATAATCTTCAATTTCAACCTGGAGAAATAATATTAATTCAGCAGACAGTTGGCTCTCTTGCAACTCCAACACAAAAGACAATTCGTTGGATTATGAATTACGTTGAAACATACCCAGACTTAAATAATGAAAGTGACGCTATTTGGGGTAGACATTGGAATTATATTATCCGAGGCGAAAACGTAAGACCAGTTGAAGGCTTTAATATTTCAGACCTTCAAGTTACAAATCACAACTATGGTCCTGCGGTAACTCATGCTCATGTTCAACCATTGGACGAAATAGAAGTTTTAAATTGGATTGGAGAAATAAACCCAATACAAAATGAGGAGAATGATTTGGCTGTTGAATTCGGACCAAACGGAGCAAGAAACATAGATGAAATCATAGACCAATTAAACCAACAGTATGCTGGACAGCCAACATATAGAACTACTATTTCTCGTTCAATAAATCGACCGACTGCTTTAAGAAACGCCATAATTGAACGTGACGGAACGACTTGTAAAATTTGCCAAGTGGAAGGCTTTATTAAAAGAACAGGCGAAAGATATTGTGAACTTCATCATATGGTTGAATTAAATAATCAAGCACCAAATACTTTACAAAGTTGGAATTTACTTGTTCTATGTCCGACTTGCCACAAACAAATTCATCATGGAAATGTAGTATCAGAATTTTTAAATCCCGGTTGGAGAATAACAATTGACGGACAAGAACATTTAATACTTAACTAATGGACTTCAAAGAAATAGAGCAAAAGGTTATTGCCTTTAGAAATGAAAGAAACTGGGAGCAATTTCATCAAATTAAAGATTTGCTTTTAGGACTTAATATTGAAGTTTCAGAGCTTCAAGAATTATTCTTATGGAAAACGACTGACCAACAAACCGAAATTGACAAAGAAAAAATCAAGGATGAACTTGCCGACATTGCAATTTTTCTAATTTATATTAGCAAACATTACAACATTGACTTACTTGAGGTAATATCAAATAAAATTGACAAAAACGGAATTAAATATCCCGTGGACAAAAGTAGAAACTCAAATAAGAAATATAATGAGTTGTAGAAATACTGCCCCTAACACGGGTTTGGCAAAAGTGGCGGTTCAGTGCTCCGCAGACACATTTGTGG
>DYPF01000467.1 GCA_020720105.1 Chloroherpeton thalassium | reverse complement strand
GCTAATCCTCCCTTTGCTGTAAACGTAATTGTTGGGTATTAGCTCATTTATGCTGTGGCGCATTGGCAAACATAGACCTAATTTAATTTACATTTTTATACTTATAATGGTTTACTTGCGATTTATTATTGAATTAGCAAAGAGTATTATTCTTTCCACTCGGCGCCACAATATTCATGACCATTCCATATCCACCTGCGCCCATTGTAACAAATGAGCTTCCTGAATCAATAATTGCCTTCTTTGAATCCCATTCTATCATTTTAAATTAAAATTAAAAAGATACCTTAGGATTTAGTACTTCCATTTACCGTAGTTGAAGAAATCTCAATTGCCCAATAATGTCCATACAAAGTGCCGAATACATCGAGCCATTTTAATTGCGTTTTGCCAGATCCTGATGGGAATGAACTCGACCCTGCATAGAAATAAGTCACTTGGTCTTAATTTCTCAAATCAAAAGCAAATATCGCATCTTTTAATTGATATTACTGGACTGCAATATCCATGAAATTCTAATCTCCCGCATTGCCAAGCGCGACGAGTCCATCAATTGTTGTTTAAAGTCCTTGCACATTATTGGCAAACAGTGTTGAGATAGTCACACTGACATTCAATGCAGGTGATGCAAAGACTTCAGTGCCCATGTATCCGTCGACTTCTCCAACCGGGTAATACTTGAAATAGAATAAATGATTGGAAATTAAATTACACTAAGGTTACGAGTTGATTTACTAATATTTGCTGTAGAACTCGCATTGGAATTGTAGTTGCCGTTAGTTGTGTCAATCCAAAGCTAATTAGATGTTGTATCAAATATCATGTTCAGGTTTGGCTATGGAGGAGTGCCCATTGATTCTGGGGCATAATAGAGGAAGTCGTCGTCATTCGTGAGTGTGAAATTGCCATCGTTTGAATAGAGATAGCTGCGCTGGTGGCGACGATGAAGAGCCATTTGGCTCCAGGCAATGGAAATTGCCAAAAAGAGTAGGAGAATACGCTTGAACATTTTTTCAGAGATTTTTTATTAATTGTCTTTCGAGGGATATTATTATTTATTAAAAGGATTCAGGAGTTTTGTATCAAATTATTGTTTTATTAATTAATTTTTTATTTTGTTTGCTTTTTTGGAATTATGAGTTTATAGAATGTTTAAAAATATTAATATTTGAAATCGGTAGCAATGGGTAAAATAAATTGTGGGTTGTAGGAATATTTTGTTGAATTCAATTAATTATCATGCTTAATCAATTATTTTTTTATCATTGAAATAAAATGAAACACATCATTCTACTATAT
>DYPF01000466.1 GCA_020720105.1 Chloroherpeton thalassium | reverse complement strand
AAATTAATATCTTAATAATGATAGATGGAAAACAATTAAAAAATAATTCTATAAGAGAATCCAAATTTAACATTCAAGCAGACTTTTCTGCTAATGGATTTAAAATATCAAATATAGCAAATCCAATAGCCGACCAAGATGCAGCAACAAAAAGATATGTTGATGCTGTATCACAGGGACTTATAATTAAAGATGCTTGTAAAGTTGCTACAAATTCATCAGTAGATCTTACTGGATTTATTTACAATAATATTACTGATAAATGGACTAATGTAACTTCTCCAGTTTTTGATAGTATTTCTGTTTCTAATTTAGAAAGAGTTTTAATCAAAAATGCTTCAGATGGAAGAGGTAATGGTATCTGGGTTTTTTATTCTGTAAATAATGAATTTAGAAGAAGCGAAGATTCTAATAATTATGGAGCTCCTTCTTTATCAGAATTAAGAGGTGGATGTTTTACTTTTGTTACAAGAGGAACTGTAAATGCAGATACTGGGTGGGTAATTTCTTCACCAGATGCAAATATTACATTAGGTACTGATTATATTACATGGTCTCAATTTTCAGGAGCTGGTTCAATAACAGCAGGAGCTGGTTTAACAAAAACAGGAAGTACTTTGAATGTAAATTCCGATAATTTATCAATAGATGTTTTTGGAGATCAAATAAGAATAAAACCGGGTGGTGTATCAGGAAGTAAACTTGCTACTTCTGTTGCTGGTGAAGGACTTATTTTAAATGGTATTTCAAACGCACTTGATGTAAATGTTGATAATTCTACTATAGAGATTTATCTTGATTTTTTAAGAGTAAAAGAAAATGGCATAGGATTAACTGAAATTGATACAACAGTATTTGGTAACGGTTTTTCTGTTTCTACAAATATTACATTAAATATTGGACAAGCTTTTCAATTTTCAGGTGCTGTTTTAAATGCAAAACTTAATAGCAACGGTTCTTTAGTTGTAGATGCAAACGGATTAAATGCTTCTTCAATTTCTGAAATATATGATACACCTTTAGCTTCCTCAGGTGAAGCAGATTTTAACACAGGAATTACAATTGCTTCTACACCAGCAGGAAATTCAATGATTATTGTTTATCTTAATGGAATTAAAGAAGATATTTCATATGGTGCAAAAACAGGAACTTTCTGGATTGAGCCTGCTGGCGGAGGAACAGCAAGAACTGTTGAAACTATAATAGCAACTGATGAATTACATTTTAGTGCCGTAACAGCAGAATATGATCTTGAAGTAGACGATGAAATAGAACTTATTTTTAGTAAAATTCAATAAAA
>DYPF01000465.1 GCA_020720105.1 Chloroherpeton thalassium | reverse complement strand
AAAATGTATGGGTAGCCGGACCAGGGATAGAATTCATCCATGAAATAAAGACGGTCAGACAGGTTATTAAAACACTGGTGCAAAATTAATATACCATAATTTTCTATATGTAAACTACCATAGAATAACCTACATAGTTTAATCGTGAGTTCCGCAATTGACCATTAAAATTCAATCCTCGATACAAAACAAAGAAACTACCGAAAGTTGGCTGACCTTCATTTCCATTAGGACTGTAATTATATCCAAAATAATTATTAAAACACCAAAAATACGATTCAGATTTATCTATCAAGTAATCATACCGTATTCTGTTTCTTGCTTCAAAACTCCAAACAAACTGCATCCGCGCACTACTATAAAAAGCAGTTGTATTGCGGTATTGCAATTGCAGGTAATATTCAGCCCAACGTTCTGTTGGAAAAATGTCTTTTCCTTGTGTTTCTACATCAGACCACGAATAGTAACCTTTTATAGGATTAATTAACCCCATTAAGCCAGCACGAATAGTAAAAAGATTTCCTTTAAGGGTATCCGGATCATTAAGTGTAATTGCCAGTTCATAATATTCATATGAAACATTAATCCGATAAAACTGATCAAACTCTAGCCCAGCTATCGTAATTTCATCGCCAAGATGTGTACTTTCATGAGCAAATGGGATCGCTTTAATCGAAACATTTTTTAAATAATTAGAAGTCAAAGGTTTTAGATACGCCAATGAAAAACCAAACCTATAATCATTATTGACAATGGGTGCCGTTTTAGGTTCAAAAGTTGCCCATAAAACATGCAAACTTACTGGAACAAATATTGAAAAGGATGACTTTGAACCTTTATAGGAATAAATTGGAAATTCGGCTCCTAAATGGACTTCAGATAATATTTTACCTAAATCTTTATTGTCCTTTTTGAAACCCGATGCTGCAATTACCGACACCTTATTTAAGGTGCTGCTTATTTCAGAAACCATTGGTTTAAAATAAGTCCTTTTTTGAAACAGTTGATTTTTAAAAGATTGTTGTGAAAACAGGAAATTGGTTTTTATTAAAAATAGAATGGATGCGATAAGTAAGCCTTTTAGTTTCATTGCGATAATCTTATAAAATAAATTTCATCAAAAATCCAAGTCTTAATATAGGTCAAACTTAATAAAATTATGAGCCTAAACATAAATTAGAATAATTTATAACTTTGGCATCAATACTTAGGTCTTTCTAAATAATATTATGAAACTAACTTTCGAACAAAAAGAACAATTAATCAATGAATTGTCGTTTGCGGCATCGCGAAGCAGCGGCC
>DYPF01000139.1 GCA_020720105.1 Chloroherpeton thalassium | reverse complement strand
TACAAATGCATTAATTGGGTCTGGCATACTCAAGGCTATGAATAATCCGGGTAAAGTATAGTTTAAACTAAGTTTAGAATAAACTAAAAACTCCTGTTGCAATCGATAAGATTTTTGATTCTATTATAAACGCTACGGATACTATCTTTTAAAAAGATAGTATCTGTTGGTATTCAATTTATTGCGAAGTAAATTAGTTAAGATTTAATCCATTTTTAGTATCAAAATTCCAAAATTTCTTATTGAGGAATCGAAGAACCAGGTTCAAAGATCGAATTTCCAATTTTATTCTTCGTTACTCAATCACCAACTTAACAATTTCTTTTTTATCGTTGTAATTGACATCAATAAAATAAATGCCTTTTCCAAACTTACTTAAATCCATTTCCTCCAAATAAAAGCTCTTGTTTTTATCGGCATAATATTGCCTGATGGTTTTGCCTGAAAGGTCTTTGATGTTGATGAAGAGTTTGCCTGTATAATCGCTATCAAACATCAGATTGAATTTACCATGGCTGGAATTTTAAAAGATCATATTTTGAAGCCAAAAGATCATCGCAAGGCGTTCTTAGACCATATTGAGGCGCTAAAAGCGTATATTTTGGAGTTAAAAGCCTATCCATTGAGGTTCTGAGATCATATTTAGGGGTTAAAAGATCATATGGAGAGGTTCTGAAATCATATGGAGGGATTAAAAGATCCTAAATATAGGTTAATAACCTCTTGCGTGGGGTTATTAACCTATATTTAGGAGTTATTAGCCTAAAATTATTGTCATAATAAATATAATTATAGACTAATTGTAAAATAAAATAGACTTGATTTGTTGTGTGTTGCCTTAAGCCTCTATTCAATCCTAATCAATTTTGAGGTTTGGTTTTATCGTCCTTTTTCTTTGACTTTTTCTCAAATTGTTTCTTTAACTCTTCATTCACATCTTTTGCTCCAGGTACGTTATTCCTGGCTGCCCCTTTTACATTGTAGTAAAAGGCCAAAGCCGAAGTATAAGCTTCACTGCCACTTAGCATCATGGAATCGTCAATAGCCGATGCAATTTGTTTAAGCGGAATATATAACGAATACAATGTGCCAACAGCATCCAAATCAATTTTCATTTCTTCGAGACTCACATACTGAGGCATAAGCGACGGGTTTTGTTGCATAAACTCCGTGCATTTACTAATAAACGAAGTATTTTTGTCACCCATTTTAGCCAACATCTGACGTTCTTCAATTGGCAAGGTAATAAGGTAAGGCATTAGTTTCTCCTGCAATACTTTAACAGCAGCATTTATTGCTGTTAAATCTCCTTCAGGAATTTTCAGGGAAATCCTATTGTCATTATTCATGCGTTTAGTTTTTAATAAAATTTAATAATTTAGTTAAAAAAAATGGCTTAGGGCTAACACAACTGTATCAAATGTAGGTAATTTATTTGAGAAACTATGTTTTTACATAAAAAAATATGATGTAATATTGCAAAAGACTAAGAATATATTTATTCCCACAATTATTAATTTTAAAATTACTAGAGTTGTGCATTAACAAACAATTTTTGTGCAAATACATTAATACATTGTATTTGCTTATTTATAAGTTTTAGGTATAAAAGGCAAACAATCAATTCTTCCAATATCACTATATGAACCATCTTTAAAGTACACTCCAAATACCTTTAAACCAGCAACTGAGGCTTTATGAAAAGCAATGGATATAGATTCCCCAGTTGAAATTGTATTTTCTAAAGATTTAAAAAAATTCCAAAAAGTAGAATTCCATACTGCAATACCCCAGGTATTCATAATCTTAGAGTCTAATGGTTTTTCTTCAATTTTTATGACCTGACCATTTGTATGTAGTGTAACAGGTGCAAAACATTCAGGTTCATCGGTAGGGAAAACCCCCAATACAAGGTCTGCATTTTCCTCTTTTAACTTTTCTATTATTTTAACGAATGCATTTTGTGGCTTGAATTGTGTATCAGGCAGTGCCATGCATGTTAATTTGTTGTCCGACCAGGGTTCCATTGAAAGCACAGCATCTGATAAGCCATTTGCTTTGGAATTGTGAAGATAGGCAATATTGATTCCATGCTCAAAACCACTACCTAAATATCTCATAATCTCAGGTTTCCAATCCGGTACTATCACAAAGCATTTTTCCATTCCTGCTAATTTGAATGCTTCTAATGAGTATTCAATTGAAAGCTTAGGCCTGATTAAATTGTCGATTGGTGATTGATGATAATAGATAGGTAAAAGCTCTTTTGGGTATCTGAAAGGCCTCATTCTAAGACCCGTTCCACCACATGGTAGTATTCCAATAATTTCCATTTCTTTATCAATTAAGTTTTTTTAAGCCAGGCATAAACATGACTGTATGTATTTTAGTAGGAAAACATCAATTTCAAATTCTTTTCTAACAGATCTAAATCAACAATTAAATCAGCATTGAAATAATTGTCATCTTTGTTGGTAGGATCACAAATCTGGTGATAATAATAATGTCCCAAACCATCAGCAAGATACCAGTATGCAAGGCTGTGGATGTCTTTCTCGTTTGTCTTTTTTTTATGAAACTCAAAAATATGAGCGTTTTCTTTCATGAAAATCATATTTGTTAATCCTGCACCATGTATTGAAATCAAATATTTTGCATTTGAGAATATAGCAACTTGTTGTAAAAAGTCGTATTCCTCATTGTTGATAATTTTAAAATTATACTTTACAAGGATGTTTTCAATCTCTTCTTCATTATTAATTTTTTTTCTTGTTGCTTTTCTTCTGCTTATATATAGCCGTTCCCCCAGATTGATGTTTATATTCTTCTCCTTAATTACATAATTCAAATAGAATTGTCTGATTTCAGTTAACTCTTGGATATGATAAGAATGCACAATTGGCTTTATTTGAGGCATACACAGTTTTTTGATATATAAGCTTTTTTGTGCTGGTATAAAAAAAATATTTTTTATTTTAAAAGGTTCAAGTGAACCCATTATAAAGTCTGTATTTTTATAAATGTCAGGAAGTATTAATACCAAATCTTTTAATTTGTCCTTTACCATCCATAATCTTAAAATGGGCTCGCATAACCAATGATAATAATTAAACCAGGGATGATGTATAAGTAAATAAGTGTTTTTATCATCCAGTATGATAAGATTGTTATGATCATCGCACGCAGCCTTATAAAAAAATGCTGCTTCATTTAAATAATTTGGGTATTGCTCTGGGTAGCTATGGTGACATTCTTTAACTAAGCCTTTATTATTTATACATAATCCTGAGTGTGTTACAAATACATTTTTCAGGTTATTGATTGATAAAGCCTGAAGATTGTATTTAAGAAATGGTACAAAAAGATGTTCATCTTTCTCAGATAAATTTTGAGGTTTGTTTACTGAGATAATTTTATCATATAATTTCTTTTTTTGCGAAGATGGAAAAACTTTTGTTGAGGTTAATATCTTAAATGCAATCAAAGAAGCTTGACTGATCCCAAGCTTTACCTTATGAAACAGTGTCTTTGCTGGTACACTTTCAATGTTTTTACAAATATTGCAACAGCGTTGGCGATTATCTCCTATACTAAATTTTTTATTCCCACATTTTGGACAGATAAATTCGTTTTCCAATTTTATATTGGCTATATGTTTACGCCACTTATTATCAGTTGGAAATTTGATAGTTAATTCAATTAACTTGTCGGCACTATGAATTTTCATATCTAAATATTTTTGAGATAAAACTATATGGTTCAATCATTAATAACCAGTTGCTAAATTTTTCAATCTAATGTCTTTATAGCGGCTTGCTGATAATTGTCAAGAAAAAATTTATTGGATTTAGCATAGGGAAATTCAAACAAGCTGCAATCATGTTATCACTATCTCGAATTGAAATAATGTTAAATGATAATAAAATATGTCCCCATTATTGATGCTATAATCAATTTATTATAGTTCTCAAATCATTGTAAATAGCAGAATAAATAGAGTTCCCATTGCAAATTTCGTTGTGTTTTCCAGCTGCTGTTAAAGTGCCCTTTTCTACAACATAAATCCTGTCAGCTTGACGGGCAAGTTCGACTTTGTGGGTAACAAGAACAATCCCAATATCTTTTTTTGATTTTTTAAGTAAATCCATTACAAATTGTTCCGATTTCCTGTCCATGCCACTGCTTGGTTCGTCCAATAAAAGAAATTGTGGAGCCGAATAGAGCGCCCTTGCTAATGCTACCATCTGACGTTGTCCACCGCTTATTACTGATCCGCTTTGTCCCAAAATTGTATTATATCCTTGTGGCAGTGCATTGAACCATTCATGAAAACCATTTTCTTTACAAAATTTTTCTACATTTTCTATATCTTTTTGCGAACTAAGCTTAAAACTTATATTTTCAAATACTGTAGAATTAAAAAGTTCTGTATATTGAGGAACACTTGCTATCATACTCCTCCAAACTGGTATAGAATATCTATTCCAATCTTCTGAATCTATTAGAATTTGCCCTTCGTAACCAGAATACATGCGACTAATAATATTTAAAATGGTACTTTTTCCACAGCCAATTTCTCCAAATAGACAAATAATTTCTCCTTTTTTTATTTCGATATTGATATTATTAATTAATTTCGATTTACCTGGAAAACGGAAAGACAAATTATTTAAAACAATAGAATCTATTTTTGGTAATTCTGTATTGATAGTTTCTTCTTTAAACTCTGGATCTAAACCAGCAAATTCGTACATTCTATCAAACGCAACACGCGCCTCGCGCAAACGGATATTTGTCAAAGCCAGATTGGAAACAGCTGCTATAAAACCAGATGCTAAACCAATTATAGCAGTTAATTCTCCTATTTTTAGATTATTATTCAAAACCTCAAAAGATGCAGTTGCAATTACAGAAGTAATAACAATTACACCAGACAAACCTGCCAAAAGATTGTATTTACCCGAAGTCAATTGAAGCTTGTATATACTATCCTGAAAACTTCCGTATAGAAAATTTGACATGCGCGAAAAAACATTTTCAATTCCAAATAATTTCACAACTGAAATATTTTGGACTGTTTCCACAAAATGACTTTCGGCCTTTGCATGATTGGCCATAACATGCTTTTGTGCCAACGTTATGTTTTTAGTAAAAAATGCTGAAAGAGGTACAAGAAAAAAAATAATAAATGCTGAAATTGCACCACAAATTGTAGATAGGTAGAATAAATAAATGATTGAAGCGAAAAGCGACAATACATCTACCACCACACCACTCACAAGAAATGTAACAGCGGTTTGAATATGTAATGTGTCATTCATTCGTTGCACTAATTCGCCAGTGCGCATACTGTCGAAGAAATTTTTCGGGAGAAAAAGAATTTTAGTAAAAAAATTGCGTATAATTCGGTTGCCAAAATCGCGCGATTGCCGCCAAAGTAGAACCATGCGCAGATAATCCAAAACTTGCCTAAAAGCTAGTAAGATCAACAGGAATATTACACCAGTAACCAGTTTTTTAATATTGTTGTCAGGTAAAAAATTATCAATAAGCTTTTGGGCGAATATACTTAAAGTTAATCCCAGTCCAGCTGTAATTAACCCTATAAACGCCGCTATAGCAAGCAGTTGAACATCATCCCGTATAAGTGTTTTAAACCATTCAATTTTTTTCTTTTCAGTGCTTTTTGTAGTTTGAAAATTCTCCGATGGCGTTAGCATTAATAATGATTTACTTTGCCAGATTACGGCTAATTCTTCTTCTGTGTATTGCATTATTCCCCATCCTGGATCAGCGATTGTAAACCGTCCTTCGGTATAACCGTAACAAACAAGATAATGCTGGCTTTTATCCTTTAATACATGAAGAATAACAGGTGCTTCTATCTTTTTCAGGTTCTCAATATCTGCTTCAAATCCTTCCGCTATAAGACCAACTGTAGGTGCTACCTGATATAAACCCAACAAGCTTGTACCTTGATAAACTGTTGTTCCGCTTTTGCTTTTTAATTGTTCCTGATCAACTTCTCCGCCATGATATTTTACAATCATCGACAGACAGGCCAGGCCACAATTGTATTCACCAAGCTGTTTTACATAGGTTTTCTTTATTTCGTTGTAACTTTTCATAATGTTTGGCTAAATAATTAAATGGTTAATGAATTTTAGGATGGGATATTTGTTTTTTTTGCATTGCAATTATTGTTTTGATACATTAAACTATCACAAGTTTTATTTATCAAGATCTGTTCAATTATTTTCACAGCATCGTTACTATTGTTTTTTTTATCGAATTTTAAGTGCATTTTCTCCAGGTTTTGTTTGTAAAATTGATAATTATCGAATATTTTGTGGAGCTTTTTTTTCATTATTTTAGGTGAGGCGCGTTTTAGAACCCCTCTAAGCCCTAATCCATGATAAACAATGCGCGCAGCATTACCATTCTGATCCCAATCTGTCATTAAGGGATAAGCCAACATGGGTACTTCATTAAAAACGCATTCGGTGATGGTATTTAATCCGGCATGAGTAATCATTACATCTGTATTTTCGAGTAAATGCAATTGAGGGACACGCTTAAAGATATGTACATTTGGAGGCAATTGTCCCAGGCAGTTGATATCGTAAAATTCGCCTACCGATAGAATAAATTGCCATTTAGGTGTTAACTTAGAAAGTGAAACTACTTTTTTGAAAAATTTTCCTGTATTTTTTATCCCAAAAGTTGTAAGTGTGCCAAGCGATAAATAAATAAGTTTGGTTTCATTAATAATTTGTTTTTGGATTTGAATATGTTCTATGATACTTAGATAACGTGGGTCGTCAGGAATATCTCTTTTTAAATCTAATGAACAACCCCGCCGCAAGCGGACGGGGTATCCGAAGTCCAATTAAAACAG
>DYPF01000464.1 GCA_020720105.1 Chloroherpeton thalassium | reverse complement strand
AAACATGTCCGAGTAATTCAGTTTGTGTTGTTTCCGATACAAATCAAGGAATTTGCGATTGTAATATCGGGTATTCAATGACAAACGGATTATGTGTTGATAATTGCAGTTATTATACTTGCGGAACAAACGGAGCTTGTATTCATACTACTGAAGATTCAGATGAAGCTGAATGTATTTGTAATGACGGATATTCAATATATCAAGGTATTTATATATCAGATGGAGTAATGTATCGCAACAGTGACACAATTCCCGTTCAAACAACTTGTGCAAAAAATGAGTATTGGGGTGGTTCTGTAGATACTCACATGGGTGAATCTGGTGTTTTCGAAGATATGGAAGATGGTTTTAGAAATGACCGATTTAATTGGTGGGTAGATGTTATGGATAGAAATACAGTCGGTTATTACAGTTTTGGTTGGTTGGTTTTCGACCCACATGAACTTGCAATGACTTCAACACGATTAATAACCCACATATTCGATAATGTAATTTGGTATAATGTAACACACGGATATCATAACAGAATAACAAATGAATATTTCAATCAGGAATGTTATGATTCATGTTCAATAGGAGGTTTATTCGGTGGTTCCGCAACTTGCAGAGTCAGTTGCACAACATATACTCACAGCGGTGAACGATATGAAATGGGAATTGTTTTCGGAGATTGGGATTTAAAAATAAAGTTTAATGAAATTTTTCCAGAAAATTCAAATGAAGAGAACAGACTTACTTGGTTTACAACAACGGCATGTCACAGCGGGGATAATGAAGGAAGAACAGACGAAAACGGAAAAAAATTCTATACAATTTGGGAATTTAATGTTAAAAACATGTTAAGTTTAAATACCGTTAAAAACCCAAACGGATATTTCGGAACAGATGGTTTGTTTTCTGCTTGGTACACAACAAATGAGCAAGGAGAAGATTTTGCGGATGAATATCTAAATAAAAAAAGTCATTTAAAATATGCTTGGAAATACAGTTATGAAGATTGGTGGATAAGAAATGATTCAAGAATTGTTTATACAGGTAAAGATAAATCCGATTGTTTCGGCAGAATGGGAAAAGATTACTATAATCCTGACAGAACAGAAGCATATCACAGACAAGACAGATTACCACAAAGCGAAATAAAAAATTATTGTTACAGATTGTATTATAATAATTGGGATGAAGATCCTTATAAAGGAAACGGAGAACTTGATTAAAGGAACCAAATGAAAAAAATATTATTGTTTATATTATTACCACTGTTATTATTTGTTTCCTGCGAAAGCGGAAATAATTGTGATGGAGGAACAAATAT
>DYPF01000138.1:3192-6950 GCA_020720105.1 Chloroherpeton thalassium | reverse complement strand
AACCTGTAAACTAAACTCTCCCTTTGTAAATTATATTAAATATTTTTAAGTAATTGTATGATTTTGTAATTGAAAATAATTAAAAGTATTTGAAATGCAATTGTTGATAAAAGCAGACAAACAAATTTTGCACATATTTTTTATTCATATACTTGCAAATACTGCAAATCTATCTATTTTATATGCTTACACAATTCTCAGCCTCATATTTATCTATAATGCCAATATTTATTTAATTTTAAACAATAAAAAAGTCCAACATCTTCAAGACGTTGGACTAATATTTGATTTTCTAAATTATGTTAATTAATCTTCAACTACAACTACTGGACGAGTAATAACTAAAAATTTGCCATCTTCCATAATCAATTTATCATCAAAGTAAACTGTTGGTTTGGTTACTAAACCATCAATATGTTGAGGAACATCTACTTTACCGCCAAATGACAAATTATTGCCAAATGCAAAGTGCACAGTACCAAATACTTTTTCATCTTCTAAGATTTCACCTGTAATCTTAGCAAATGGATTTGTTCCAACGCCAAATTCGCAAACAGTTTTGCTTGGGTCGTCATATCTGTTGATTAATCTACCAAATGAACGAGCTTCGCCGCCTTTACCTGAAATTTTAGTAGCGATACCATTTTCGATTTGCACATAAACAGGATGAGTAAGAATACCGATAGTAGCAATTGAACCGTCAATAGCAATAACACCATTTACTGATTCTTCTACGGGGGCGATATATACTTCGCCAGATGGAATATTACCACTATCACCAATATTTCTTAAAACGCCGGTGCTGGCAATTGCTTTTCTGCCTTCAACGCTAAAAGTAATATCAGTACCTTTCTTGGAAGTTACGTGAATAGTTTTAACACCTTCGAATTCCATGAACAATTGATTAGTTGGATTAACAACTTTTTGATAATGATTATTCAAGCATCTAATCATAGTATTGACTGAGATATTTGGCATAGTACCAACACGAACGCCAACTTTGGAGGCTTCACGACGTGCTTTAGTATGAGTTAATGATTTGGTTGTAGGTGCAATCACCACATCAACTGATTTCATTAATTCAGCGATTTGTTCGGGTGGTTCTTGACCGTTAATATCACGCGACTTCATTTCAACGATAAAAGCTTCTTTCGCTATCAATAAGCCAGCTTCGTAGAGTGCTTGACCTACTTCGCGCATCACTTCATCTGTTAATACTAATAACGTTTCTGCTGGATCTAAACCCATATAGTCTTTTAAAGCGATACGAGCTGCTTTTTGTAGTTTTAATAATGGCATAAAAACTCCTTTTGGATAAAATTATATTTATTAATAAAAAATTGTTTTGCTTAGTATTTATAATTATATAATATTTGTAATTCTATAATATACAAAGATAAGAAAAAAACTATTAATGATTAAAATAAAGTATATATTTTTTAATATTTTATGAGTCATAAGCTAATTTCAATAGAATTACATACTTATTGAAAGAGTTCAAAACCAAAACCAAATTAAAATAATTAGAATTTTTTTTCGTTTTATACTACGCATAAAATATATATATTAAAAATATCTAAAACAATAAATTTTATAAAATTAAAGGAGTAAAATTATGGCTAAAATCATCGAATTCAATGCAGAAGCACGTGCTCACATCAAATCTGGTGTAGATCAATTAGCAAATGCAGTAAAAGTTACTTTAGGTCCAAAGGGTCGGAATGTAATTATTGACAAAAAATATGGTGCCCCTACCGTAACTAAAGATGGTGTTACAGTAGCTAAAGAAGTAGAATTGGAAGATCCAATCGAGAATTTAGGTGCAAATATGGTTCGCGAAGTTGCGTCCAAAACAAGTGATGTAGCCGGTGACGGAACTACAACTGCAACTGTATTAGCTCAAGCAATTTATCGTGAAGGTTTGAAGAACGTTACTGCTGGTGCTAATCCAATGGATTTAAAAAGAGGTATCGACCTTGCAGTTGCTAAAATCACTGAAGGTTTGAAAAGTATTTCCCGCGAAGTGCAAGGTAAAAAAGAAATAACTCAAGTTGGTGCAATTTCTGCTAATAATGATATGACTATCGGTGAATTGATTGCCGAAGCAATGGAAAAAGTTGGCAAAGATGGCGTTATCACTGTTGAAGAAGCCAAAACAATGGATACAATATTAGAGACAGTTGAAGGAATGCAATTCGATCGTGGATATTTATCACCATATTTCATCACAGATGCGGACAATATGGAAGTTGTATTGGAAAATCCATTCATTTTAATTTATGATAAAAAAATCTCCTCTATCAAAGAAATCTTAAGCATATTAGAAAAAACTTCCCAAACAGGTCGCACTTTATTAATTATTGCTGAAGATGTGGAAGGCGAAGCTTTGGCTACTTTGGTATTGAACAAATTACGTGGTATTTTGAAAATAGCTGCAGTTAAAGCTCCAGGATTTGGCGATAGAAGAAAAGCAATGTTGGAAGATATTGCAATCTTAACTAACGGCACATTAATAACTGAAGAGCAAGGCTATAAATTAGATATGGCTGAATTAGAACATCTTGGAACAGCTGTTAAAGTTATTATCGACAAAGATAATACTACAATCGTTGAAGGTGCTGGAGATCCTGAAAATATCAAGAGAAGAGTAAACGAAATTCGCGTTCAAATCGACAAAACAACATCGGATTACGACCGTGAAAAATTACAAGAAAGATTAGCTAAATTAAGTGGCGGTGTGGCTGTATTAAAAATCGGTGCTGCTACAGAAGTGGCATTAAAAGAAAAGAAAGCAAGAGTAGAAGATGCATTGCACGCTACAAGAGCTGCAGTTGAGGAAGGTATTGTACCTGGCGGTGGTGTAGCTTACTTGCGTGCCGTTATCGCTTTAGACGAGTTAGAATTTAGCAATGCTGACCAAAAAATTGGTGCTGCTATTATTCGCCGTGCTGTTGAAGAACCAATTCGTCAGATTGTAGAAAACGCAGGATTGGAAGCCTCAGTAATTGTTAATAGAATCAAAGAAGGAACTGGTAATTTTGGTTTCAATGCATACAGCGAAGAATTTGTTGATATGATGGAAGCTGGTGTTATCGACCCAACTAAAGTAGCACGCGTTGCATTGGAAAATGCCGCATCAGTTGCAGGTTTATTATTAACAACTGAAGCCTTAATTGTTGATAAACCAGAAAAGAATCCACCAATGCCTCCTATGCCAGGTGGCGGAATGGACGGAATGTATTAATAAATACTTATTGATAATATTATCAGAGGCTGGCTCGACAAAAACGATTCAGCCTCTTTTTTTTTGAATAATATTCAATTAATGCAATTTACAGAATATTAGAATAGAACTTGTTGAACAACCTTTTGAACAACCTTATTCCAAAATTGAGTTTGTAATTAATAAATTAGGAGTTGAACGCAAGGCAGCCTCAAGATATTTAAAAGAACTTGAAGCAATTGGGATAGTTGAATCTCGCAAATTTGGCAGAGAAACCTTATATTAACAGAAATTTAATCGAATTATTGAAATAATAAAGCAAAATATTTTCTACAATATTTAAATGGCAACTCCGTGTTAACTAAAAATCAATAAAGTTTGATAATTATTAAAATTATTAATTAAGGCATTTTTTTTCAAATGAGTTTAAAGACAGATATTATTAACTACCTTTTATCTAACAAAAATAGATATAAGAAAGAGTATCGCTTAACTAAAATAGGTATATTTGGTTCGATTGCACGAGATGATTTTT
>DYPF01000138.1:0-3092 GCA_020720105.1 Chloroherpeton thalassium | reverse complement strand
AGGAAGTTTGGCAGATTATAAATACAAACCTTGTAAGTTTAGAAAAAGAAATTAAGAAGATAATTGACTAAAATCCATTTATGTATCCAAAAACTACTTAGCTTTATTTTTCTCAAATCTATTCTACTTCCCTACTTAGTCATTTTCTTAAGTTCGAATAAGATTTGCATAGCTTCGATTGGTGTTACTTTTGTGGGATCGATGCCTCGTAATTTTTCACGAATATCATCATCTTTGAATTCAAAAATAGATAATTGACGAGGCTCAATTTTCCGACCTTTAATTTGCTTTGTGTCTGCTTTTTTTGCCGATATTTGTTGTGTAGTTTGCTCGGATTTGTTGGAATCTAACAATGCAAGAATTTCTTCGGCTCTGCTGGTTAATTCTTTGGGCAATCCTGCCATTTTTGCTACATGGATACCAAATGAATTGTCGCTTGCTCCAACGCCTAATTTATGTGTGAAAATAATATCTTTGCCTGCTTCGATTACTTCAATTTTGTAATTTTTTATCCCAGAATAAAGTTCTGAAAGTTCTTTTAATTCGTGGTAATGAGTGGCAAAAATAGTTTTAGTTTTCAAAATATTATGCAAATATTCTGCTATTGCCCAAGCAATCGAAATACCATCAAAAGTGGCAGTTCCTCGCCCGACTTCGTCCAATAACACCAGACTTCGCGATGTAGCATTGTTCAAGATATTAGCACTTTCTTGCATTTCTACCAAAAAGGTACTTTCACCACTTGTGATATTATCAGACGCTCCAACACGAGTAAATATCTTATCAACCAGTCCGAATTTTGCTGATTTGGCTGGAACAAAACAACCAATTTGACCCAAAAATACAATCAATCCAACTTGTCGAAGATAGCTTGACTTACCACTCATATTCGGTCCAGTAATAATATGAATCATTTCGTCAGAATCGTTCATCAAAGTGGAATTCGATGTATATTTAGAACCAATTTTCAAGGATTTTTCAATCACAGGATGGCGACCCTCAGTAATTTCAATTTCTTTGGAATCGTTAATTATTGGCTTTGTATAGTTATTTTCTATTGATACAATTGCAAAATTGGTTAAGCAATCTAATTCAGCCACTTGTCTTGACAATTGTTGAATTGGAGATATTTCTTTCAAAACATTTTGGCGAATTTCTTCGAGTAATTTTTGTTCAATTTCTAATAATTTACTTTCTGTATCTAATATTTTTGTCTCAAATTCTTTCAATTCAGGAGTAATATAACGTTCGCTATTGGTCAATGTTTGTCGCCGTTCATAATTCGATGGCACTTTGCTTGTATTTGCCTTACTCACATCAATATAATAGCCAAACACTCCATTAAAGCCGACTTTTAGCGACTGAATTTGAGTGCGTTGCCGTTCGTTTTCTTGATACTCGTTCAGCCATTCTTTTGCAGAATATTTTAAATAAGAATATTCATCAACTTCTGAATTATAATTCTTTTTAAAAATTCTACCCACACCAACCATAACGCTCGGTTCATCTAAGATTGCATTTTCTAATAATTCAATTAAATTACTCGGAAAAGTAATTGATTTGAAAGAATTTAGCAAACTTTCTAATTGTATTTGACTAATCTCTGCTATAATTTTAGGAATAGTCAATAAACTAAATTTGAGGTTAATATAATCGCGTGGATTTGCTTTATTTACCGATACTTTGGAAATCAATCTCTCCAAATCTCCCATCTTCGATAACAAAGTCCGAATACTATCGCTAACCTGTTTATTATTATAGAATTTATCAACTGCTTCTAATCTAATATTAATCTGCTCGATTGAAATCAAAGGTTGATTTAGCCAGTGTTTGAGCAACCGCCCACCCATCGGAGTTTGCGTTTTATCAATCACAGACAAGAGTGTATTGCCTGCTTGCGATTGATTGATATTGAATAAAATCTCCAAATTTTTACGAGTTGTATAATCCAATATCATAAATTCAGTAGAATTATAAGACGAAATTGAATTAATTTGTTCGGAATTTCCTTGCTGATTTTCCTTGACGAAATGCAATAATGCGCCAGCGGCAACTATTCCATTATGAAAACTATCCACTCCATAGCCCTTGAGTGAACTCACTTGAAAATGCCGTAATAATAATTCTAATGCGAAGCTAAAGTCATAAAACCAGCCTTCCAACTTAGAAATTACAGGTTTGATTTTCATATTTTCCAATATTGGGATTAGTATATCTTTCTGCTCACGCGAAATTAGAATTTCTTTTGGAGAAATAGTTTCCACTACGTCATTCAATTGCGATAATTCAATTTCACCGACTGAAAATTCACCTGTAGATACATCTGCAAATGAAATTCCAAAGAATGAACGATTTTTATTTACTTGATAATAAACAGAAAGAACATAATTATTCTCCTTTGTTTCCAATAACTTATCGGCAACGGCAACTCCTGGAGTAACTACTTCAACCACTCCACGGCGAACTATTCCTTTGGCATTTTTTGGGTCTTCTAATTGGTCGCAAACAGCTACGCGATAACCCGCACGTACAAGTTTTGGCAAGTAATTATCAATCTGATGATGTGGGAAACCTGCCAAAGGCATATCACCCGCAGCACCATTATTCCGTTTGGTTAAGGTAATTCCACAAACTTTAGCAGTGATAACGGCATCATCATTGAAGGTCTCAAAAAAATCACCTAACCTGAAAAGCAGGATACTTTCGGGATATTTTGCTTTAATCTGATTGTATTGTCGGCTTAATGGTGTGTCTTTTTCTTTCATTTCAAGTTTTTGCGATAATTCAATATTCAATTTTCTAAATTAACAAATTTAATTGAATTACAAAATTTAATTGGATAAATTAATTCCAAATTCTGTTTATATTCTCTTCTAGTATTTTTATTAATACTTAGCCCACAAATTTATTTGGTGGAAGTAAATGTTTATCAGAGCCTCCCCCCTTTTCCGTAGGGAACAGGCATGCCTGTTCCCTACAAAATTCCCTCTCGGTAAGAGGGTTAGGGAGAGGTTCTATCAGAATCTGTCTTATAAGTCAGCCACTCAATAACACTAAACTAATCTGAACTAATTTGTAATATTATTTTTCAA
>DYPF01000137.1 GCA_020720105.1 Chloroherpeton thalassium | reverse complement strand
ATGATTTGCTAAGTGGAACTATTTCTATTTTAGAAAGCGCGCAAATTAATGCATCAAATGAAATATCATTAAATGCAGGTGGAGATGTTGTGTTAAATGAAACTTCAACTGCTGGGGATAAGGTTATTTTATTATTACCTGTAGTTAGTACAAAAACACAAACAATAGAAGTAATAATAGGTTATCAAGAAGTGGCAATTGGAACTATTAATGTTCCTGTTATTTCTTGGGAAACTACGACTTACACGGAACAAACTGGAAGTGATTTGGTAGTTGTTGGAAATACTTTTTGGACGATGGATGTTACACTTGAACAAACAGGATATTACAATGCAAATACTCAAACTTTTAAAGAGTATTTTGTCGAGGGTATTGATTATTTTAATAAAAATATAAATTGGAGCAATGCTGGAAGCGATGCCCTACCAACGAGAAATGCATCAGCAGTTACGGGTGACTATAAATCATCATCATATAAAACATTTAGCCAATTAGATGATGCACAAAAACAAGCGGTTTTAAACAATCTTGGATACAAAGCAATTTTTCAATTTAGTTACTCAAATGCAAAATTCAATACAACAATAGGAGCAAATACAAGTTCGGTTTCGCAAACTCCAGAGTGGGCAAACAATACTCAAAAAATATTTAGAGTTGATGCGGCTGGTTGGAAAGATAAATATATCCAAATGCCAGATGGGGCGCAAAAAGAGATAGCAAATGTGGTTTCGCAGGGGCAAGCTTTATATCTAACTGGAGATAGTAGTGCAAATGGAGTAAATAATGGTACTTGGCAAGCAGGAAGTGGAACGGGCAAATTTATAGGGGAATATATAGATAGCGGAAATGTGCATTATAAACAAATAAAATCAACTTATGTGGCTGAGAGTAATCACGATGATAAGTATGATTTTGTTGACGATGATAATTCTGGTGCAGTTTGGGAAGTATCTTATAATGATTCAGGAGTAAGAACATTTGTTTTAAGCACAGGCACACAATCGCAATCTTATGATCCAAAATGGAGCTGGGAAAATACAGAAAGTTCTACTGCAAGTGCGGGTTATCAAAAGGGGAGAGCAACAGATGTAATAACGGCTCCAAAAGGTTATTTTAGTGTTTTAGCTGATGATACTGTAAGTTTAAATCAAACAAGTTATTCATTACAAACAAATGTGAGTGTAGGATCATACAAACAAAAGACAGAAGGAACACTAGATGTATCATCTAAGAATAAGGAATATACTCCAGCTACAAAAAATGATAAATATTGGAAGGACTGGACAGAAGAGTCTACAAATACATATACAGATATAAGCGGAGATACTACAACGAGTAAAACAATTCGTGAAGAATCTATCTCAACATATCACACCCCTTTGTTCCGTGCTAATTATCGTTTCAATGAGTATAGAGCAACATGGACAAGTATAGCAACAACTTTAATAAGAGAAACCCAACATGACTACAATTATGCTTGGACAAGCCAATATCATAGTATTTATGACACTAGAATAAAATTAAGCTACTCACTTTCTACAATGGCACAGGATAAATATGGTTACACACCAATTTATGAAACAAAAACACAAAAAGTAGAGTTAGTAACTTTTGATACCCAAACAGTTTGGGAAACTCAAGCCTTAACTTCATCTCAAACCAAAACTTATCAAGAAAAAAGTTTGTTGGCTCAAGAAGCAAAAACTTCTAGCAAATATGCAACAGAGATGTTAAGTGCGAAAAATATCAAGATAAATTCTTTACAAAATACATCAATTGGAGCGCTAGTTACAGCACAAGAAACAATAAGTGTAAATTCTGACGTTGCTATAAATATAGAAGGATCAAAAGTAAGTGGTGCTGATTTAGAATCATCATCCGTATTAACTGCTGGAACTTCTATCTCATTTACAAGTGGTGAAGATACAATTTTAGGAAATTCTGCTGAAATAAAAACAAAAGAGTTTACAATTACTTCATATGAAGATATTGCTTTGGGTGGAAAAATTGAATCAACAACTTCTACTATTGTTAGTGCAACACACACAGTCGGATTAAATGCAACTATTACAACTCCAACTATAACTGTTATTGCAGGAACTGGAATAAGTGGTAGTGCTCTTGGAAATATCACTACAACATCGGCTAATATCAAAACAACAACTGGGGATATGCTTTTTGGTAATGCAAGTATTGATGCTACTTCTATAATACTTGAGGCAACAGCTGGGAAAATAAGCCACTCAGGAGTTTTAAAATCTTCAACACTTAATGCCCTAGCAAAAACAGGAATTAGTGCATATTTAACAGTTGATGAGGTAACAGTAAAAACAACAGGAATTGGAAATATTGATTTAACAAATACAAAAGCATTTGAATTAAAATCAGCTATTGCTACAAATGGAGCTATTAATATCACAAGTTTTGGCAATGCAACTCTAACAGAAGTAAAAACTTTAGGTTCTAGTGATGCAAACGATTTGAGCGTTACGACTTATGTTGGAGATATTATTCTCAAATCTGTAACCTTGGGTATTTCTGGAGATGCGAAATTCGATTCTATAAATGTAGTTGATTTTACCAATGCGGTTGTTGTAGCTGATGAGCTTGAAGTAATTGCCAAAGACCATATCACAATTGCAACTGGCGCAACAAATGTAAATGCGATTTCTCTTACAACTAGTAGAACGGCTGGAAATGTGAATATTGCTCAAAATCAAACAAAAGCACTTGAACTTAAAAAAATAAAAGTGGCTGGTGGAAGTTTAAATGTTTCAACAGCTGGAAGTCTAAAAATAACAGATGTTTCTATAATAGCAAATGAAGATACAAGTGACATAATTATAAATGCTGGCGGAGATATAACTGTCGGATATTTAAGTGCTGGAAAATTTGTAGCTGATTCATCTAGTGTAACAAAAGTTACATCATTTGGAGATATTTCACTTACAACAACTTCTGGAAATATTACGCAAAGTGGAGCAGATGATAGTGTGGACTTGGTTGCAGATGAATTGATTTTAAGTGCAACAACTGGAATAAATCTAAGTACAGCAGTAAATACTCTTAAAAATATCATAACAACTTCTGGAAATATAACTCTAACGGATATAAATGGTTATGGTGAGTCAAATCAAATTTTAAAAATAGAAACAATTACAGCTCAAAAAGCAAATCAAACAACTACAACTATAGAAAGTAGTGGAACTGTAAAGGTTGATGCTTCGTCAAAAATAACATCTGATATTATAAGAGTTGTAAGTCAAAATGATCATGTAATAGTAACCAAGCCAACAAGCGGTTCAAATCTAGACTATGCTTATGGAATAGGGCTTAGCGCAATAAAAGGAATCGTAAGTGCTTACCAGTTTTTCAAAGCGTCAGGTTATTTAGAATACAGAGCAGGTGAGCAATTCCAGTTTGGTCATAGTGGCTCAAATGCTCATACATTAACAAATTCAAGTGGTACAACACAATCTGATTTCACTCAAATGTTACCAAGTAATTTAACCGCTGATACAATTATTTTAGAAACAAAAGAAACATTAACGATTAAAGAAACAGACACGATAACGGCTTCAAAAAAACTAGAACTCATTTCAAGTGGAAGTGTTTCTGTGCTTGGAGCAATAAGTGTAAAAGCTGGAGATAGTGATAATAAAATAGATGATTTTATAATTAATGCTGGAAATGATATTGTGATTTCAAATAATGGAATAAGTGTCGCAAAATATGATTTATATGCCAAAAATGATATTTCAATGGAAAATAAAATTGCAGATTTGACATTAAGTGGAAATATTCAAGCAGCTTCTGGGGATGTGTTGCTTTTGGCACAACTTGGGAAAATTGAAGCCTTAAATGCCACAATAACAGCTGGTGACACAATGACTTTGGAGTCAAAAACATCGATTGATGGTGTTACTAATGCTACTTTTGTGGCAGATGAATTTATAGCAAAAACACAAGGTGCTATAGAGATAAAAACCGCCGTGAATAGTTTGAATTTGGATTCCACCGTTTTAGGAAATATTACAGTTACCGAAGCTGATACAATAACTTTAACTTCAATTGTAACAAATGATGGAGATATAGCTATCACAAGTGGTGATGATATGACGGCAATTTTCGTAACTACGGCGATTGATGGAATTTCAACCAATGGGAATGATGTCTCATTGAAATCTCACGGTGATATGTTAAAAGTAGGCTATATAGAAACAGCAACAGCGGATGGTGCAAATAAGCAACATTCAATAGTTACTTTAGAATCAGCCGGTGCAATACAAGAACATGATACTTTTGATAATTTGGATGATATTTACACAAAAGCACTCACTTTAAAAGGGACAACACCTTCAAGTGGAGATAATAAACTTGAAACAAAAATGGCACTTGGAGGAACACCAACCATTAGTGCTACAACCATTATACCAATTAATATTTCTAATTTAACACCAACAACACCTAGTTATACTCTTGCAATTCCAATAGGACAAGAGAGCGTAGACATAAAGGTAACGGCTGTAGAAACATTAACCGTAAATCAAAATATTAGCGGGTCAAAAGATGTTACTCTGGGCGGAAAAGATGTTGTTGTCACTAGTACAATAAATACAACAGGTGATGTAATTTTAAATGCAATAGATTCTTTAAATATTACTAAACTAATAACGGCAAATAATTTAACACTTACAAGTGGAAGCGATTTGGTCTTAACAACAGCGGTCAATAATTTGGCAGTTACGGTAACCGGAGCAACAAGTGATATAGCTATCAATCAAACAACCAATTTAAGCGCAACAAATCTTATTTTAGCTGGTGGAGATTTGAGTATCACAAGTGATGGAAGTGTCACTATTGATAAAATAGGAGGAACTGCCGATGAGATCACTATAACTGCTGGTGGCGATGTGACAATCAAAGAAGTGGTAGATGGTGCTAAACTTCATATTATCACAACAGGTAAAATCACACTTGGAAATGCAACTACAAAAGTTGATATTGGTGAACTTGATATGGTTGTGGGTGGCGATGTTAGTATCTATGAAAAAGATGATATTACAATCAAAACTATTACACAATCGGCTTTGGATAGTGGATATGTTGTAAATGCTGGTGGTAAAATAATACTAGAAAATAGCATTTCAACAACAAGCACAACAAAAGAGATTAGCCTCGTTGCAACTGGCGATTTAGAGTTTTTGAATGCAACTATTTCAAGCGGAGCAAATGTAAGCCTTGAAGCAAACAGTGGCAAAATAGTCTTTGATAATACTGGCGATGAGGTCGATATAAAAGCTTCAACTTTGACTTTAAAATCAACAGGAACAATTAGCGATAGTTATAATCTAGCAATTTTTACAGATATTGGAACTTTAAATATTTTAAATGCAAACGGAGTTGTTGCTATCAATGAAAAAGATGCTTTAACTCTTGATGTAAATGGAACTTCACAATTTGATTTAATAGCAGGTGGCGATGTTTTAGCAAACGAAATCACTGCAAACACAATTAAGTTATTGAGTGGTGATGATATTTTTGTAAATGGCAAATTTACAGCTTTGGCTGGAGATGTCTCTTTGGAAGCTTCAAACAATATTGCACTTTCAAAAGGAATTTTTGCAAATGCAAGTGGTGGTGATATATCTTTGGTTTCTAAAAAAGGTAATATTTTAAATACTTTAAACACTACAAATACAAATGTAATTAATGGTGTAACTGCTGGAACTATGACTATTGATGTTGCCGAAACATCATTGAAATCTTCTGGAATTTTACTTCAAGCAACATCAGATATTACATTAAATGCTTATGGAAAAGTTGGTACAAGTAAAACAGTAGATGGAACTATTTTGGTTGATTCTGTAAATATTTCAGCAGTTAGTTCAAGTAAACTAGATGTGTCTTTCACTGCTCTTAAAAATGCACAAATTGGACAAATAAAAGGTGATAAAACTGCACCAATTGTATTAAAAAGTTTAAGTGGCGAACACACAATTTCACAAGTTCTTGATGCAAAAGGGAGTGATATAAAGTTTGTTGCAAATGATATAAATATCACAAATAAAATTATAAGTAGTGGAGCAGATATCGTATTCGCTCCTACAAAAACAGCTTCAACCTTTATTGTTAGTTTTTTACCAGTTAAAGATATAAATGAAGTTTCATTTAATATTGACCAAAGTGAATTGAAACATATTGAAAAAGCGGCCTCGTTGGTTTTTGGAAATGATGATGGAAATTATATTGTAGAGATTGGAAATAGTGATGCAGAAGAGGACATCATTACTTTTAATACTGCAGTAATCATCTATAATAATGGAGGAGATGGTCATACAGTAGTTAACGATAAGATTGTTAGTAGTAGTTCATTTACAGGTTATGGTTCGGGTCATACAACAGTTTTTAGCGCGGATCAAACTTTTGGTGATAATTACTATTTATCTGATTCAGTTCAAGTTAGTGGAAATCAAACACTAACTGTTACAAGTGGAAATATCACAATTGATGATACTTCAACTATCCAAACGGCTATAAATGGCGATGGTTCGGCTGGAAATGATACATTAACTTTAAATGCACAAAATGGCGATATTATCATAAATGCAGTTATTGGAGGAAATTCAACTGATGAAACTGATATTTTAGAAGGCTTAACTGTAAGTGGAGAAAATATTACATTTAATGAAGCAGTAAATTTAAATGGAGATTTTATAATCAATGCAACTGGTGTTGTGACATTTGAAAAAGCAGTTGCTATTTCAAGTGGAGATTTATCTATTTTGGGTGCAACTCATGTCATATTTAATGGTGGAGTGAGTGTAAATGGTGGAGATATTACGCTTGAAGCAAATGAGATAGATTTAACTTCAACTGTAACTTCTTTTGGTGGAAATGGTATTTTAAAAATTAGTACAGTTTCTGATTCTTTAGGACTTGAAATTGGTGGAAGTAGTAC
>DYPF01000463.1 GCA_020720105.1 Chloroherpeton thalassium | reverse complement strand
ACGATGTAAAATGCATTATTCGTTTGTTCATAGAGAGTGTAATGCATTAATTGCATGCTAACCAAATAATGTTAAGTCTTTTGGTTATCTAACAATTCATATGGGATAGAATGATACAACAACTAATGAATAGATTTTCTTTATACAAAAGCGAAACGATCCTTAACTTCAATGGATTCGATCTTCTCATTTGAACAATAATGCCTATTATATACAAGGGAAGTTGTTTGGATGTAGCGAACAAAGAACTCCGCAACACAAAATTTATCTGAAATGGTATCATCACTCAATTATCCACCAATTAAAAAAATCCTATCATTTGTATGGACATTCGTGGAGCCAAGTTTAGTGACAAGGAAATTGCCTCCTCTTGTTAAGAAAGTTTGAATAGCCAGTTCTATTTAAAGCGAAACCGTGCTGGTTCTTGTTTCATATATATTATACATATATTTTTATATCATTCCCTCACCAATTAGCATATAAATTGCTAATTAGCCAATTGATCCATCCTACAGCTCGGCATTTATAGTTTGCGTTGCAGCAGTTTACAACGAAGCCTTCTTTTCTGCTCCAGTATTAATTATCTCAATAGAAAATGCTTTTTCATAAATATGCAAAAAATGACTATTATTATGTTACGCCTGGACTATTTTGAATAAACTATTTTTTAAGTATGCTTTTTCCAATTCAACCTCATAACTTGAAAACATTATATCAGCTGCAGTAGTTGCTGAATTGCTTGTTATTTTGGATAAATATATAGCGTAATAGAAATTTGAGCAATGCACCGTCACTAGATCTTACATTTTGGAGTAAAATATCCATGCCTTTGAATATTTGATATTCATTTGAGTTGGAATGCTCGGTTGTATCATTTTAAGGTATTGTCTTTTTGATTCAGCAGATATGAATACTGAGAAAACATGAAGATCCATATAAGCATCCACAGTTAGTAATAATTGACTGCTATATATATGCACCGATGCCAGCATTTATCGATTGTCACCTCGTGTGATTTTTGAACCATATGAAACCCCTGGTATCTTAATTGTGTCAACTTTGTAATAAGCATCCTAAATTATTTTGTGTGCAAATTAAATTGATAAAGTCTACCTCGAAAAATTTATCCTCATCAAATTTTATGCTAAAAATACGCTTCTCAGAGGATGTTGTAGTGTTAGTTAACAAAGAGGGATCCAAAGTATATTTGAGTTCCTCATTTTAGTTTGTATGATATGTTGAAACTGTTTACGGAATCATTGCAAACCATACCAGCAACAAGCACCGTTAGAAGGCTTAGATAAATTAGCAAGATTGTTTGAAC
>DYPF01000462.1 GCA_020720105.1 Chloroherpeton thalassium | reverse complement strand
AAACCCCAAAACCCCAAAACCCCAAAACCCCAATTAATATTATATTGCATCTGATATGATAATATATAATAGATATATTAATTATTATTGCAAATGAAGCAGGATCAACCCATTACATCGACTGGAATTATGTTCATAATTCTTCAGATCTCATTTGGAACTATCAACACAATAACTCTCAAGGGACAGACAAAATGAATTTCGTTGTATAAACCGTATATACACCCATTTTTGCAGTGATTCACAATGATGGTAGGCTAATTCCTAGTGCTAATAGCGTTCTTTGTCTACAGATCCCTCAGTTCCAAGTAAAAAGTGAAGTAAAAGTAAAAGCAGGCGATATTAGAGGGAAAATAAATCAATTTCAATAAATTGCTATATGCCATCCCTGCACTGCTAGATACGACTGCGTCAACAATTAATTTTTTCGCATTGCTGCATGTAACAGCATCAGTGTATCAGATGATGCGAGGCTTTATGATAATAATCAACGCAATCCTTTCAATCATCTTTTTAAAAAGGAAGTTTTACAAGCATCATTTCTTGGGAATTTGATTTGCATTTCTTGGGTTGTCTATAGTTGGTACATTTTCGATAATCAGATCTAGACACTCGCAAGGTGACAGAGTGTAACTAATAGGTATAGTATTGTTGTTGATCGCCTAGACATTTGCTGCTACAATGTTCGTGGTTGAGTAACACTTATTTAACAAGTGATATTGCCATCCTTTGCAGGCAGTAGGATTGTAAGGATTGTCTGGCTGAAGTGTGCTATTTGTTATTATATGAGTGCTAAACCAAATACCAGCAAAGACTTTGTATAATGATCGGGGAATAATAATTTTTGCACCGTTCGGCGTGGTGTAATCGGTGCCGTACGCGCTGGCACAATGGGCATAAAATTCAACGTTATTTACACTAGTAATTTGTGCAACAATAAGTATTGGTATGTTCAATTGGGCAGGTATATCAGTGACTTATTACATTTCGTCAGCTGCGAGAGCTGTTGTAGACCCAACGCGAGCGATGTTTATCTGGATAATATCAATTTGACTCGGATGGTAAAAATGGATTACCTGGCAATTTTTAGGATTCGTATTGTCAAGCTTGGGAATGTTAACTTTCAATTAAATAATAGTTTTTAAATTTTGGGGATTTGACTAAAACCTAAAAGTAAAATTGGCAAAAAAGCGTTAATAATAAGAGCTGATTTTGGGCAAAAATACAACAACAAATAAAGCAAAATAATATACTTAATATAATTAATATAATTAATTTTTACTAAGTTTAAATAGGGGTTTTGGGGTTTTGGGGTTTTGGGGTTT
>DYPF01000461.1 GCA_020720105.1 Chloroherpeton thalassium | reverse complement strand
AGGGGGTTAGGGGGAGGTTCTAATAAAAATATATAATTAATAAATCCCGTAGGGATGATAATATTATAGAAAAGGTTATAATGAATATAAATTTAGAAAATAAAAATGCGATTATTACTGGCGCCTCTTCGGGATTGGGCAAAGCTATTGCAATCGAGTTAGCTCGTGCTGGTGCAAACGTTTTGCTTATTGCTCGCCGTGAAAATGTATTAATGGAAACTATAAACGAATTGCCAAATAATGGCAGTCAAAAACATTCTTTACTTGCTGTTAATATGTCTGATTTGCAATTACTCAAGCAAAGTGTAATGGCAAAGTTGAATTATTATCGCCACTTTGACATCATAGTCAATAATTCTGGCGGACCCAAACCTGGCAGAGCAAGCGAATCGCAAATTGATGATTTTATCAATGCTTTTAAGATGCAACTCTTTGCCTTTCAAGAGATTTTGCAAATAGCATTGCCAACGATGAAAACACAGAATTGGGGAAGGATTATTAATATCACTTCAGTTGGAGCCAAGCAACCTATTGCCAATCTTGGAGTTAGCAATACTTTGCGTGGAGCAGTTACAAGTTGGAGCAAAACACTTGCCCACGAACTTGCCCCTTATGGCATTACAGTAAATAATATTTTACCTGGTTTTATTTTGACTGATAGATTAGTGGAATTGCTCAAGTCAGAAGCAAAGCGAAAAGGCATTACTTACGAACAAGAATTGCAACATAGGCAGAGTTCAGTTCCTGCTGGTAGAATTGGCAAACCCGAAGATATTGCTTTTGCCGCTACATTTTTAGCATCAGAACAAGCAAGTTATATTAACGGAATAAACTTACCCGTTGATGGTGGCTTTTTGCAGAGTGTGTAGATTGAAATAAATATGAATCTTAAAGTTGATAAACAAAACGATGCGATTTATTTCCGTCTTGACGAATCAAAAGTAATTGAATCTGAAGAAGTGGAAAAGGGAATTGTTCTTGATTTTAACGAATCTGGAAATGTCGTTGGTATTGAAATATTGAATGTAAGTAAGCGAAGTGATAAGATCAACATCCAATCCCTTCAATTTGAGACTGTTTAGTTTTTGATTTTATTGTCAAAATGCATTTTACAACATCTATCTGAAACAAACTTGCAGAAAATCTCTGCCAATTTCTTCTTATCATCAGAACAAGCAATCTATATAAATGGCAGATTGTCATTCTTAAACAAAGCGAAGAATCAACATTAATTTTGTAAAATTTTCAAAATAAATATTAACTATTTATGTGAAAGTTTGTAATTTTGATGTAGAAAATAATTTAAAAGTATTTTATATGCTAATTT
>DYPF01000460.1 GCA_020720105.1 Chloroherpeton thalassium | reverse complement strand
TAACGACTGGGCTAAAAATTGGCGGGCATTTCGGAACACTTCACTGTCAATTTACGATGAAGTTTAATAGTTGTACTGCCCTCCAAATTAGCACTTTCTGCCCGCTTGATTTTAGCCTTTGTTAGCAAATGTTATTTGTTGATAATGAATTTATTATATGTTTGAAATTTATTTTTGACATCAATTATTCTATAGTAATAAACTCCATTTTCATATTCGCTAATATCCAAATCAATTTTTTTACAATTATAGTTCTTTTTACAAATTAATTGTCCTTTATTGTTATATAACTCAATGTTGATGTTATTATCATCATATTTTATATATTCAATCGAAATAATTTTTGAACTTGGGTTTGGATAGCAAATACTTGAATAATTATCCTTAATTTCTGAAATTCTTGATGTTAAATCTGTAACAACTAAATCATCTATAATCCAGCCATCTTTATTGGTTTGGATTCCGTCACTTATGAATGTAAATCTATATTGTATTGTGTCTGCTGTCGGGAATGAATCTAATAAACTGCTTACACATATTGAAAACCAACTCCATTCGTTTGTATTTCCCGTAAAACTCTCTAATATATCTCCATTCCACCAAAAACCATATTCATCCCACTGTGTCAAAACATTAATAAAAGTAACTCCATTATCTCCTGATACTTCAAGTTTACCATAGTCGCTAAGAGAATCAGTATTTAATTTGTAGTAAAACATTATTGTATGAGATCCCCAGTCTTGTGCAATAACTGGAGCTTTAACCACAATTATTGAAGTGTCATTTATTGGATATGAATTAATACTATCTGTCATCAATGAATTAGGAAGTGAATATGCTTGATCAAACACTGTTTTTTGAGGTTGTCCAATCTGCCAAACATTTATTCCATGAGTAGTATCAAAATCATAAACTAATTCTTGATAACCAATTCCTGTCCAATTTCCATCAAAGTTATCACCATGAAATTGGGCATTTGAAGTTAATATTGAAATTATCAGTCCGAAAGTGAAAATCATTTTTTTCATGTTGGTTCTGTTTTTATAATATTTGCTAACGGTTGAGGCTATATGCAGTAAGGGTTTGCGGGCTACGTTCCTGTTCACCGACACGAAATTTTATGCGGGGCAGAATGCTTGAATTACCTCTGAAACCCTTATTGCATATAGCCTTTGTTAGCGTTTCGTTGTTCATTTATCTAGTCTTATTCTCTTTCAAATTTGCTGCAATGTTTTGTCTACCGTGCGTTGGCTTTGGTGGCTCTTTTGCAATTTTTGGTTTTAGCGTTGGCTTGTGCGAATTGCAAATGTGCCACCAAATGCGTGGGCT
>DYPF01000459.1 GCA_020720105.1 Chloroherpeton thalassium | reverse complement strand
GAAACCTTGACTTAACGGCAACTGAACTTGGAAAACTATCTGATGGATTTAGCAAAATCGTCTTTGGAAAAGTAGAGGGAACTCATGCAGAAAATACAACAAACAATATCAAAATATATGAGTCTAGTTTTGCTGACAATACAGAATTTTATGCAAATAACATAACTGTAAATGGTGCCTTAACTTCAACTGCAAATGATATTTTATTTGACTCAAGAGCTACAACATCGCTTCTAGCAAATGTTACAGCAACTAATATCTCGGTTTATTCTTTGGCTGATGTAACTCAAAATGGTGGAACGATAACAGCTACAACACTAAATCTTAGTGCAGTTAGTGATATAACTTTTGATGGAGTTAATGCAACTAATTTCAATGCAACTTCAGGCGGAAACCTTGATGTTAATTTTGTTGGAAACACCAGCATAAATAGTTTAGGTGCAAGTGGAACTATTGGCATATCCTCAATTGGTGCAAATGTTGTTTTAAATACAGATACTTCAAATAGTGCAGGAGTTGTTTTTGACATTAATGGAAGCTTGACCATGACGGATGGAAGAACTTTAACTACCACAGGAGTAGCCGCTACAAATTTAAATGCAACAGGAAATATTGCTATTAGCAAACTCGTGTCTTCAAGCACTATGATACTTAAGAGTTCAAATGGCGCAATAAGTGATAATTTAACAGGAAATGATGCAAATATCACAACCACATCTCTTAACATTAGTTCAGCAAAAGGGATAAATCTTAGAACTGATATTGGTACTTTGGAGTTAACAAATACAATTAGCGGTGATGTTGCAATCATTGAAAAAGATGATATTTCTTTAAATCAAATAACTATTAGTGGAAGTGATGGCGCATTTGATTTAACGACAACAGGAAATACCATAGTTTCAAAAACATTTTCAAATACAGCAACTGATGGGGATTTTACGGTAAATTCAGCAAACTTTATAAGTAACGATTTAATTTATATTGAAAGTGGTGATATTTCAATATCAAGTGCAAACTACACTCAAAATAAAGATATTACAACAGACCTTGGAAGTATTACAATAACTGTTATAAATGATATTGTTCAAAATGCTGACATCTTAGGAAGAGCTGGAAATATAACACTTGGTTCAACTTCTGGCGATATTAATATGGCAGATACGACAACTACAAATCTTTCAAATTTTAGTGGCACAATCTCATATGGTGGAAAAAACATCAAATTGTCTAAATTGTCAACTGATGGTGTGGTTAGTATTGTAAGCACTGGAAATATCACAGATATTTTATCAACAGAAGATGCAAACATCACATCAAATACTTTAAATAT
>DYPF01000458.1 GCA_020720105.1 Chloroherpeton thalassium | reverse complement strand
TTTCGAAGGAAGAGGATATTCTTTTTAAAAATCTGTACCAATTTATTAAAACGATACCTGCAAGCATAAAATAGCATCATGCAACGAATAAATCATCTATTCAATGCAAATAATGCAACGATAATTTGAACTTGCAACGAATTAACTGTATTTTTGTTGCAAATTTTAAGACGAATGGGATTTTACATACATCAGAAAGAGAATTGGCCAAATTTCACATGGAATAACGACGAGTTCGTTAATCTGTTAAGTGAAGCAAGAAATCTACAAGGACGATTAATTGGTAAAATGGAATCTTTGGGTTTTGAATTAAGAGATGAAGCTTTACTTGAAACCTTAACTTTGGATGTATTAAAATCTGCAGAAATTGAAGGTGAACTTTTAAATCCAGAGCAAGTGCGTTCCTCAATTGCTCAACGATTAGGAATGGAATTCGCGGGTGCAATTGTGTCAGACAGGAATGTAGATGGGATGGTTGAGATGATGATTGATGCGACCGGAAATTGTTTTAAACGTTTAACAACAGAGCGGCTTTTTGATTGGCACGCAGCATTGTTTCCAATGGGAAGAAGTGGAATATTCAAAATAACAGTTGCCGATTGGAGAAAAGATACATCCGGACAAATGCAAGTTGTATCAGGTGTAGCGGGAAGAGAAAAAGTTCATTTTCAAGCTCCCGATGCTAATTTAATCGAAATGGAAATGAACCGATTTGTGAAATGGTTTAACGAAGAAAATAAAACAGATTTAGTAATAAAAGCCGCAATTGCTCACCTTTGGTTTGTGACAATTCATCCATTTCAAGATGGCAATGGACGAATTACAAGAGCCTTGTCTGATATGTTATTAGCTCAATCGGATAAGAGTACACAAAGATTTTATAGTATGTCGGCTCAAATTAGGATAGAAAGAAAAGAATACTACGAGATTCTTGAAAAAACGCAAAAAGGAGATCTTGACATATCCGAATGGATAAAATGGTTTTTAAGCTGTTTAATAAATGCTTTAAAAGCAACTAATAATATTCTTACTCGAGTTTTGTTAAAAGCAGATTTCTGGAATAAAAATTCAAAAACATTAATTAACGAGAGACAGAAGAAGGTATTAAACAAATTACTGGATGGATTTGACGGTAAACTAACTTCAATGAAATGGGCTAAGATTACAAAATGTTCAAAAGACACCGCAATTAGAGATATTAATGACTTGATAAATAAAGACATATTACTAAAAGAGCCGGCAAGAGGTAGAAGTACAAATTATGAATTGAAGACAATAAATCCAACTGATTTACAATATGCTCAAAATCGATAACCTTATAAAACAATACCC
>DYPF01000457.1 GCA_020720105.1 Chloroherpeton thalassium | reverse complement strand
CTAACCTACTGCCTTTTTTCGGGGCTCAACTGTGCCTTAATTCCTAATTTGTTAGGCAAAGTATTTCTTTCTATCTCAATATGTATCAATGTCATAGCCAAAGAATTTTAGTCCGCAGTTTGAATTGCGATTCATTATTGGATATTTGTCAGGATAATACCAAGATACTAATTCTCTTATTGAAGATTTTCCAAAGAATTTTAAATTCTCATTACATTTTTCCATTCTTTCTTCAATCGGACTGCTGTCATGCAATAATATATTAAATAAGTCCTTAATTGTTTCTAATTTATTGTTTTTAGGATTCAAAAATCTAAATCTATTTAACGCATGACTATTCATTGTATGTAAAGTGTCAACAACTTCGATTAGTGATTTATCGTTGAGTTGTGCAATTTTTTTATTGTCCAGTCTATTTTGAACCGATAGAATTCTGTCTTTTCTGTAATCTTCAAATGTTGGTCTTGATTTTATCCATTTCTTAAACTTCGATTTATATTTCTTGACTTCTAAAAGTCTTTGATTGTCAGTCAATTTACGGAATTGTTTTTCAAGGTATTCATGAGATGGTTTGTCTTCATCTTCATGAAAAAGATAATTGAGAAATGCGTCTAATTCGTGATATTTTGTCAATTTTGGAAGAAGTCTATCGGTGTCCTTATTATAAATTTTCAAAAAGTGATTATATAATACAATATTGTCTTGGTAGTCTTTGAAATTACGGACTGCTATTGAACTTTCAGGTAAATTCCAGAGTTTTTTCAACCCAACTGTATTTCCAGCATCATTGTCTGATTGTCTCGCATTTTTGTTTTTAGTTGGTTGCCAGTCACTATCAACATTTTTTGATTCATTCCACCATTCATTAAAAACGTTTAGAATATCATGTTTATCTGTAATTGTGAAATATTCACAAATTTCATATCTTTTTGAAAATGCTGTTCCTGTCAGGTTTGCAGAAGTTATAAAAACAGAATTATCAATTATGTATATTTTTGCATGTAATCCTGGAAGCGTTTTAACTTCTCCTTTGTGTAAAAATTGTTTAATGGTCTCAGGATTAATAAAATCATCATTCCTAATGTCTGTGAGTATTTTCAGATTCAGATTATTATCACTAATCCATTTTGTCCCCATGATTTTCTTTACCGCAGTCCATTCTCCAATAAAAGGAACAGCTATCCAAATTCGATTTGTTGCGTTATCAAATTCAGTCCGTATTTTCTTTATCAAATTTGTTCCGTATAGTATCATGGTTCCTGTTTCTTAATATTTTGCCTAACGGTGGCGGTATGGTTAGTTGCCGATTTCGAAGCACTTTCCTATCAAGTTAC
>DYPF01000008.1:23172-35471 GCA_020720105.1 Chloroherpeton thalassium | reverse complement strand
GCTGCTAATGCACCAAAAGGCAACGTAAAAAGCGTAGAATACACTCTTAATCAATACATTGATGGGATTAATCAAAGCAATCGTGTAATACTTTCTAAAGCAATTACTTTGGTTGAAAGTAATTCTCCTACTCATTTTGATAAAGCTCAAGAAATTGTAAATGCTATTTTGCCATTTACTGGAAATTCAATTAGAATTGGAATAACAGGCTCACCAGGAGTTGGAAAGAGCACATTTATTGAATCATTCGGAACAATGCTTACTAATTTAGGGCATAGAGTTGCAGTTCTTGCAATAGATCCCTCAAGTATTAGGTCGCGAGGTTCAATTTTGGGTGATAAAACAAGAATGGAAAAATTAAGCCGAAACACGAATGCATTTATACGCCCATCACCTTCTTCGGGAACATTGGGAGGAGTCACACGTAAAACTCGCGAAACAATGTTATTATGCGAAGCAGCTGGTTATGATATAATCCTTATCGAGACAGTTGGTGTTGGGCAAAGTGAAGTTACTGTTAAATCAATGGTTGATTTATTTTTGGTGATGCTATTGCCAAATTCAGGCGATGAATTACAGGGCATCAAAAAGGGAATAATCGAACTATCAGATATTTTGATTGTAAATAAAGCAGAAGAAGAAAACATCCCGAAAGCTCTCCTTACAGAAGCTTTATACAAAAATGCAGTTCACTTACTGCAGCATTCTATTCCAAACTTTATTCCACCAGTTTTATCGGTATCAGCACTTAATTCGCTTGGTTTGGATTCGGTTTGGCAGAAAATCACAGATTTTATTAAATTCACAAAAGATATTCATTATTTTGAACATAATCGGCATAAACAATTAACAGAATGGTTCAATGCACTCTTGAATGAATTAATTATGAGGAATATTTTGAATATTCCTAAAAATCAATTAATTTTGAAAAATGTTGAAAATGAAATTTTATCAAATATAATTTCGCCAGTAAGTGCTGCAAACAAGATTTTTAATGAAATTTTCAAGAGTTAATAAATCTTCAAATATCATTATCATTAGTATTTCTTAATATTCTCGATTACTTCAGTGTTTTCATTCTTTTTATATTCAATATCATTAAATTGTTTTGTACCAGTTTCATTATTATTAATTTCATTTTGATTAGTTGATTTGTCAAATAATTCTGGATGCAAATAAGTACCTTTTTCTTGGTTTGGTTTCTCTCTTTCAACTTGGATTCTATATTTTTCAGCATAAGCATCTTTTCTTATACCTGTAACTTGCCAAGATACTTTTAATCCTAACTTACCACCAGCTATTGCAAATGAATTATTATTAATTTCTTCTTTTATATAGATATTTGCAAAAGAACCTATACAAGTTAATTGATAGCGAAAGTCTTTATTCAAGGCTTCAAACCAATCAGGTAAAATTACTTTAGCTTCGCCCAATTCATTGCAAATAGCTACTCCATCATAAATATTCTTCATATCAGGTGATTCTACGAATGAATGAACTAACAATTTATTTTCAGGATCTAATGGATGGTCGATTACAAATGATCCACTTGATTTCTCTAAATTACCCATTATCTTAACATTCCCAATAATTTGTGCAGCATATTTGTTCACACCATTTTTGGTAATAATAACAGCGGGATCGTCTGTATTATTAGTAGACTGGAAATGAGCAGCAGTTCCTCCTGCTTGATTATCCGCAATCAATAAAATTGACCTATTACTTCCACTTGGAATATAAAATTGAGCAACTGACCCGCTTCCATCATTGCGAGCATATACTCCAGGTTGACTCGCAGATGTACTTACATATAAAGCAGGTTGCAGAGCACTCGCATTCTTTTGTTCAAAAGAAGCAACTCTACCAATTCCATCACTTTTTCCATAGATTGCAGGACCAGAGCCAAGAGTATATCCTGCAACAGCTGCCATTGAGTTTTGAGGATTATTAACAATGAATTCACCAGCATAACCAGAGCCGTCTGTTAAGCTATATAAAGATGATTGAGTATTAGACTTATTATCTAAATAAAACACTCCAGCATTTGCACTGCTTGATGGAGAATATCCTGATATTGCTGTTCCATTTCCGAGAGTTATGCCTGCTAATGCTGATTGAGAATTATTAGTTGCCATATTTACAAATTGTCCAGCTCTACCTGTGCCATAAGTATTACCCAAAACTGCAACATTTGCATTTGAAGTATTGTAAGTGAAAAATCTTCCGCTACTTCCTTTTCCATAATTATTCACAAGAATTCCTGTGCTATCATTATTATTATTTTCAATTTTTACAAGTACTCCAGCACCAGAGTGATTTGATTCTATTTGTAAAATTGGATTTTTCGAGCTAAGAATCTCTGACGAGAACTTACTTGTTATTGCGTTCGAACTGCTCGCTACATTTAAAACTGGTGTTTCACCTATAACAGTATTTTTCAAAGTCAACGCTCCAGCTTTACTTTCAGACAAAATTGCAACAGCTGGAATTTCGGAATATGGATTTTTTTGGTATATAACTAATGCATTTGATAAAGAATGATTAGTAAAATTCACCATTGAATAGTCGGTGGTACTTGTATTGGTATTCTCAACAAATAATGTTTGCCGCTGACCTCCCACATTTTTAATATAAAAGATTGGCTTTTTGGCATTTGGATTATTCACTAACATATATCCTGCATAACCTTCGGTCTCGAATGTATTATCATAACTTGTTAAAAATCTTACAACATCAATTTCATCGCTTTGCAGATTATTGTTGATATTTTTGTCCTTGATTTTTCCAGTTTGAAAAGTTCTTGTTAGCGATAACGCTTCTCCTTGTCCTTTTTGAAGAATACTCATTGCGGCATCATCAGTGTTTGCTTCACCTGTAATTGGAAAAACTGCAGTGCTTCCAGACACGTTCCAACTTGGCTTGCCATTTTTTATTGAATATACATTTCCTTCTTTAGCATTTTCTGCTAATATTGAAAATGAATATAGCGATAATGGGACTGCTGCAAACTTTGTTCTTGGAGTATATTCGATACTATTATCCAAAGTTATACCCAAAAACAATTCTGTATTAAAATTTAAGGATAATAATGAACTTTTTTCTCCTAAATATACATTGCAATAGCCATTAACTATGTTGGTTGTAATTACTTCTTCCCATAAATGGGACTGCGAATCTGGTGAATCATAAATTTTAAACTTAATTTGATAACTACCATCTTTCAATGGTTTGTTGGTTTCATCAAGAAATTGTCCTTGATATGAGAAAAGTGGTGATATTTGAGAATGGACTTCAATTGCATTAAAAACCGAAACGAAAATTGCTAAAAATAAAAGTAGTAAAGAGTCTTTCATAATAACCTCATTTATTTGATTTGATTATTCAAAATTAATGTTTTTCAATTGAATATTGATTTTTTTTGTAAATATTTTGAATATTCCTAAAAATCAATTAATTTTGAAAAATGTTGAAAATGAAATTTTATCAAATATAATTTCGCCAGTAAGTGCTGCAAACAAGATTTTTAATGAAATTTTCAAGAGTTAAAATATAAATTAGGCTCACTTAAAATTCTTAATATTATTATTCGTTTTAAAATTTTATTAAGATTAATTTTATTAAAATTAATTGAATTAAAACTAAATTTGAAAAATATGACAGAAATTAAATTTTTAGATGAATTAGAAAAATCAACCTGCATTCTATGTGGTAGCGATTTATCCGAAATGGAACAACCCCAAAATACTGTTTGTGATTACTGTGGCAAAGTTGGAACAGTTTCACATATTTGTGAAAATGGTCATTATATTTGCGATACTTGCCTTAAAGTACCTGTAATGGACTTTATTCAAAGAGTTTGCACAGAATACTCTTCAAACAATCCAATTGAACTTGCTATCAAAATTATGAATTCTCCTATTGTGAGAATGCACGGTGCCGAACATCACTATTTAACACCTGCAGTGTTATTAACTGTTTATAGTAATTTAACTAATAAGTTTTCAAATTTAGAACAAACACTACAAGATTTAAAGGTTTTCATTCAAAACGAAGCACCCCAAAAATGCTCATTCCAAGCAGGTACTTGTGGGGCAGCGATTGGCTCTAAAGTATTCTTTATGCATTATTTGAATGATGTTTTTAGTTCTGAAGAATTGGAAGAATACGGCGAGTATGTCAAAAACGAGACTATTCGTCAAATTGACGAGTATCATTTGCCCCGTTGCTGCAAAAGAGATACCTATACATCTTTGCTTGTAACTGCTAATTTTCTAAACGAAAAATTGGACTTAAATATAGAATTATCCGAACCAAAATGTATATTTTCGTTAAGAAACAAAACTTGTGGTTTATCTGATTGTCCTTACTTCAACGTTGGCAATTTTGTTGGCTAATTTGGTCTAATATTTTAGATAAAACTTTTTTTACTATTTTTCAAAATAAGAGTTTATTCAAATTAAATTAAATATTTTTTCTATTTTGAACAATTATTTAGTTTGTTTTGTATTTTTGTAATTGACAATTCAATATTTTTGGAGTTATTATGAAAAAGCTATTTTTACTACTTTTTACAGCTATTTTATCCTTAACCATTATTTCCTGCGATGAATTATTCAATAACAATGATAATCCTGATGATGCGGGTTCAAACATTACTAAAGAGTTTTCAACAGACCAAGGCGGAACACTAAAAGCCGACAATGGCTCGGAAATTCAAGTTCCAACAGGTGCAGTTACTAAAAACAAAGATGGTAAAACTGGCAAGATTATTTTCACAATCGAGCCAAGTGTTCCTACTTCTGAACTTCCTTCACCAATCCCATCAAATTTTGCATTAGTTGGAAATGTACATCACTTTGGACCTTCTCACTTTACTTTCCAATACGCACTTTTTGTTCACCTTCCTGCTTCTACACTTGCCAATTTAGAAGGTGTTTACGTAGTTTGGTATAATGAACAAGAATCTAAATGGGTAACAATACCTATTTCAGACATTGATGCAACAAACAAAAGGTTAGGAGTAGCGGTATTTGAGCTAGGCTATTTTGCTGTTGTTAAAGATAAGAATGTACCAGCAGGCAAAGTTAAAGGTGATGAAATTCAAGAGTATCACAAAAGTGGCGGTATAAAAATAACTCACTTAGAGGGAGGCAATTATTATACACTTTTAATCACTGGTTTTCAACCTAAATATACTGAAGATGCAATTTATAGCTACTCAAATTATACTTCTGGTACAGGTAGCAAGGTTACTGGTGGACCTGCAGATGCTACATATATGGTAGGTTTACGACCAGGTTTATATACAGTTGTTGTATCTCGCCACAAAGCTGGCACATTTACAAGTTCACCTGGACCTGAACAATTTTACAGCTTACCTGTTAATGTTAATGTAGGTTCGTTTACCAATCCAATAAGTTGGTCTATTGCAGATAATGAACCTTGGTCTACATTAAGTTTAACTGGCGGATCGTGGCAGTCAGGCTTTCCTACAATTTGGCCCAATGCTTCAACATCACTTGGTACCGGTGAATTGCAATTAACACTAAATTGGACAAATACAGAATCGAGAATATATACAGTTGATATTTTTGTTTATGGACCAAATGACCAATATGTTAGTTGGCATAGTCCTTATAGTTCAGATGGTACTTTTGCACTTGATAGATACTCAGATGATAATAACATTGGCTATGCTTCAAGGAATGTTTATAGCATAAATAAGATGCCAAGTGGAACATATAAGGTTTATGTTAATATTTGGGATAAACATCAAGGAGATGGTGCAATGCCATTTGAATTACGTGTTATTCGAAAAGGAAAATTTGAAAAGCTAATTAGACAATCAATTTCAACAGAAAATAATGATGAAGTATTAGACAAGATGTTAAAAGTTTATGAATTTAGTCTATAAAATTAGTTGTATTTTACCGAAATAATTGATTGGAAATTTCTTTTATTGTTAAATTGAAGTTAAATATTAGATTGCGAATTTATTTGAGTGGGGAATATTTATTGGAGCCTCCCCAAAATTCTTCTCTATGAGGGGGTAATAGGGAGAAAAACCCACTCACAGAGCATGAATTAAGGAGAATTCCTCCCTCCATTAAGGAGAATAAAAGGGGGAGGATTAAAAATTTTATTTATTATTCTTATAGAACTCTTCCATAAATTTAGCTAATAATTCAACTGATTCTATTGGGCAAGCATTGTAGATTGATGCACGAATTCCACCAACAGCTCTATGTCCTTTTAATCCAAGCATTCTTTGTTTTTTGGATTCATCAGCAAATTTAGCCTCTAATTCTGGAGTAGGCAAATTCCAAGTTACATTCATCAATGAACGATCTTCTTTAACTTTTACAGCTCCTTTATAAAATTCTGGATAAGCATCAATTAAATCGTAAATAATTTTTGCTTTCTTTTCGTTTTGTGCTTGAACTGCAACAAGTCCGCCAAGATTTAAAATCCATTTTAAAGTACGTGCTACTACAAATATTGGCAATACTGGAGGAGTATTATACAACGATTCCTTATCGTAATGTGTTCTATATTTCATCATAGTATAGCCATCTTTGCGAGCTTTTTCTTCAATGTAAGATTTTTTAACAATTGCAACTGTAACACCAGCAGGACCAACATTCTTTTGAGCACCAGCATAGATGATTGATGCTTTTGCAAAATCGTGTTGTAATGCCAAAAAGTCAGATGAATGGTCAACGATTAATGGAACATTTCCTGTATCTGGGAAAGCTTTCCATTCAGTTCCATAAATTGTATTATTGGAAGTAATGTGTAGATAATCAGCGGTTGGTGTAATTGTAAAATCTTTAGTAATGTGATCATAATTAACATCTTTAGAAGATGCAATTACATTAGTTTTGCCAGTCATTTTTGCTTCTTTAATTGCACGGTCAGACCAATAACCTGAATCGATATAATCTGCTTCGTTAACTAAGAAATTGTAAGGAATCATTGAGAATTGTGTGCTTGCTCCGCCACCCATAAAAAGAACAGCATATTCTTCTTTTGGAAGATTCATAATGTTAAGTAAATCATCTTGAGCTCCTTTGATTACAGCATCAAAAGCTTTGTCTCGGTGGCTAATTTCCATAATCGATACACCAAGATTATTAAAATCATATACTGCATCGCGAGTTTCTTCAACAACTTGCAAGGGTAATATTGCTGGTCCAGCATAGAAATTGTGTGCTCTTTCCATATTTTTTTTCCTTTTTTTGAAAAAAGTTTTTTTTAATAATTCAAAATTAGAAAAATCTGCAATTTTAATGCTATAAATCTATGATTTTTTTTACTCTTGTATTATTTTTTCCTAATTTTGTAGTTATAAAAATTACACAAAATTAATTTTGATAATAAACCACTTTATTTGAGGTAGAAAATGAAAATCGTTATATCAGACGGAATGAGCAAAGAAGGAATCGAAATTTTAGCAAATGCTGGATTAGAAATCACTAATCAGAAATTCACTCCCGAAGAACTATTAGCTCGCATCAATGAATTTGATGCAATTCTTGTTAGATCCGCAACAAAAGTTACTAAAGAAGTAATTGATGCTGGTACAAATTTGAAAGTCATCGCTCGTGGCGGTGTTGGATTAGATAATATTGATGTTGCCTACGCAAAAGAAAAGGGAATTTTAGTGTTAAACACTCCTGGGGCATCCTCAATTTCTGTTGCAGAAATGGCACTATCACACTTATTCGCTCTTGCAAGATTTACTTACAAAAGCACTCAAGATATGCAAACTGGCAAATGGCCCAAAAAAGAATATTCAGAAGGCTTTGAATTAACGGGCAAAACTATTGGTATTCTTGGATTAGGTAATATAGGACGTGAATTTGCAAAAAGAGCAATCGGCTTATGTATGAATGTAATTGCTCACGATCCTTTTGTTACATCTACAGATATGGACGTTAAATTAGTTTCGAAAGATGAATTGCTTGCAACTTCAGATATTATTTCTATGCACTTACCAAAAATTAAAGGCGAAGGCTATGTGATTGGTAAGCCGGAATTTGACAAAATGAAAAATGGCGTAGTGTTAATAAACGCTGCTCGTGGTGGAGTTGTTTCCGAAGTAGATTTATTAGAAGCATTAAATTCTGGTAAAGTTAAATTTGCTGGAATTGACGTATTTGAAAACGAACCTCCAACAGAAGCCCAAAAAGACTTGATGAGCCATCCAAATATTTCATTATCGCCACATATTGGTGGTTCCACTCCCGAAGCTCAGACAAGAGTTGGAATTGAAATTGCAGAAAAAATTGTTAAAGCATTAAATAATAATTAATAATTGGAGTAATAAATGTCAGTATTCAAGCCATTTAAAGCATGGAGACCAAAACCAGAATTAGCACAAAAAGTTGCTGCTAAACCTTATGATGTGTTAAACTCCGAGGAAGCTCGCGAAGAAGTTAAAGGCAATGAATTATCTTTTTTGCACGTTGGCAAACCAGAAATCGACCTTCCAGTTGATATTGATATTCATTCGGAAATAGTATATCAAACTGCTAAGAAGAACTTAGACAAATATATTGACAATAATATAATTATTGAAGACAGTACTTCAAATTATTATCTTTATGCTCAAACAATGGATGGTCGCATTCAATATGGATTTGTTGGACTTGCTTCAGTTGATGATTATTGGAATGATATAATCAAAAAACACGAAAAGACTCGTAAAGATAAAGAGGAAGATAGAGCAAATCACGTTCGCTACACAAATAGTCATTCTGGACCAATTTTCCTTACTTTCCCCGATAATGATGGTTTGCAAACAATTATTAATAGTGTTATTTTAAATAATCCAGAAACAGATATTATTAGTGATGATGGTATTCGCCATCAAGTTTGGGTGATTTCTGAAGAAAAATTAATTCAAGAAATTCAAAACATATTTGCTAATACTCCAAATCTTTATGTTGCTGATGGTCATCACCGCTCCGCTGCGGCTTCTATTGTTGGACGCGATCGTCAACTTGCAAACCCAAATCACACTGGAGACGAGGAATATAATTTCTTTTTAGCTGTTGCTTTCCCTGCATCTCACTTGTATATTATGGATTATAATAGATTAGTTAAAGATTTAAAAAACTTGACTTCTGATGAATTTATTAATTTGCTCAAGTCAAATTTTGATATTCAAGAATCTAATATTCCTGTTAAACCAGCTAAAAAAGGTGAATTTGGAATGTATTTGTACGATAAATGGTTTAAATTAACTGCAAATGATGATTTATTAAATATCACAGATCCAATTGAAAAATTAGATGTATCAATTATTCAAAAATATGTTTTGAGTAATATTTTGGGAATTGATGACCCTCGTACAGATAAACGTATCGACTTTGTTGGCGGTATTCGTGGTTTACAAGAATTGGAACGTAGAGTGAATTCTAAAGAAATGGTTCTTGCTTTCTCGATGTTCCCAACTTCAATTAACGAACTTATTGATATTGCCGATGCCGGACAAATTATGCCACCTAAATCCACTTGGTTTGAACCAAAACTTAGAGATGGATTATTTATTCACTTTTTTTAATAGGATAATTTTATGACAAAACCTTTAATCAAAACATTCTTGAAAGCAATATTTGCTATTGCAATTCTCGGAATATTTCCTACAACAACTTTTTCGTTAGATGAAAAAAGCAAAGATAGTGGGGATCATTCTACCAATGAGCAAATTGTAAAAGTAAAAGAAATAGAAGATTTCACCGAAACTATGCACACACTTTGGCACGATGGATGGGTAAACAAAGATATGAAAATGTTATCTGATTTGTACCCAAAAGCAGAAACTTTTGTGAGCAATTTGGAAAAAGCTGGTATTCCAAAAGGGTTAGAAGACCGCAAAGACAAATGGGAACGCGGAGTTAAGGCTATCAAACTTGCATTAACAAATTACAAAGATGCTGTTGATAAAAATCAAGAGAAGGAATTGATTGATGCTGTTGAAAGATTTCACCAAATTTTTGAAGCAATTGTTTCGATGACTAAGCCTTATGTAAAAGGAGTTGAAGAGTTTCATAAGCCAATGGCAAAAATGTTCCATCGTCATTATCCTGATTTCGATTTAAAAGAGATGAAAAATGATATTAAGGAAATGTACGATGTTGTCGAGGATTTAGAAGAAACAAAACTTCCTAAATTCTATTCAAGCAAGAAAGAAAGTTTTGATAAAGCAGTTGTTGAATTAAAAAACGCAGTTGAAGATTTAGACAAATATATTAAGAAAAACAAGGACTTACAGAAAGATGATAAAACCTTGAGCGATAAGGTTGAAGCATTGCATACTGCATTCCACACACTATCTGAAATATTCGAATAAAACATTCGTCAATTAAAGAAAAAAAAGAGGTTGCTCTGTTTCGGCAGGCAGCCTCGTTTTTTTTTGCCTATCTTAATTCTAAAGCGAAGCGAACAATCTATACATCTGTATGGAACAGGCATGCTTGTTCCATTATTTTTTGTATCTAACTTTTTGGGGTCAGATCAAGAGGGTTAGGGAGAGGTTATGATATATCCTCACCCTTTCGTCCTCCTCAGTGAGAGGGAATAAAAAAAACCCTCTCTCCAGAATGAAGAGGGGGTTTTGTGTGAGTATATTTTCTGTTTTTGCTGCCTTTTTAGACAGCTTATGAAAATCTAATACATTATTCCACTACAAATGGATAGTATGAATAAACATCATTAATATTTGCAATTATATAATAACTTCCAGCAGAAAGTGTATTCACAAAAGAAACATTATTCAAACCAGGAGTTAATTGGAACATATTCAAATCCATAACTTTATTACCATTCACATCAATGATATAAACATCTGAATTATTCAATGTTTCTGGAACGTTTAATGAAATTGTACCATTTATTTGCATTGGATTTGGATAAATATTGATTCCAGCAGTATTTGTGTTTTCAATATCAACACTTGTTTCGCCTAATAACCAATTTATCATATTGCCCATCAAAGTAGTTCTCTTAGCAACATCATCAATCAAATCAAATGAGAAACCACAATAAATTGCTCTTGAGCCAGCGGCAGTATTAATTTTAACAGCGGCAGTATTATCAGTAGGAACAGTTGTTTGTGTACTTGAGAATGTTAAGATTGGAGTAGCAATATCAGTATTAACTACTTTTAATGGATCTAAATAAAATGTATAATATGGGAATGTTGTTTGATTATACTTATTCAAAGTAGCAACATAATCTTTAGAAATTTCATCGCTATTGCCGTTAATATCAATTAAGTAGAGTGAACCTTGTTGCGAATTTCCAGCTGACATAGGCATAGATTGAGAAATACCTTTGATACCTAAACTATTATAGAAATTCATTGTTAATTGATCTGGAACATAACCACCTGATGAATAATTGCCAGCTGAGAACCAAGCACTAAGGTTTGATGTAATTAAAATTGGCTTCTTTGCTGTAATCAAATCATTCAAATGTGTCAATAATTCAGTGTTATTAAATAATAAACCTCTTGAATCAAAAGTTTCGGGAATGATAGCCATGTCAAATCCATAAGCACCAAATGCAGCAATTGAATTTGGATTTGTAGGTAACATAACACTATTGGAAGCTACTGAGGATATTTGATTGAATGATTGCAAGAATGGAGTAGTTCTATCGCCTTGTGACCAAATAACATACTTGAATCCATCGCTTAAGGCACTAATAGAAACATAAGTTTGTGATGCATCATAATCATTGGTTGCTGTAGGAGTGATGATAAAATTGAAGTACCCGAATCCTTTGGTAGCACCTGCAATTACGTTTAGATTCATAGTTAGAGTGCTACCTGGTTCAATTTCAATTTTAGTATTTTCAATTTGGATATTCCAATCAGTAGGATATGTTGAATTTGAAGCATCCAAAACGATAGATCCCTTCAATCTTTCTGAGGAATAATTATTTAATACTACAGGAATTGTTGTAGTTTCACCACGAGGAGTAATCTTATAATTATCTACATTTGCTGGTCTAACTCTATAATTTGCTCTTGGATATACTTTATTAACCGCTTTGGAGTTCAAAATTTCATATTTTGCACCAGTTTGTTGAACTAAACCAACAAACCATAATTTTTCAACATTTTGAACTGCGGGTGTATTGTTTAATAAATTAGTAGTAAATGTATGTTCGTAAGTTTCTCCGGCTTTTGCTCCTGTAGCTGGGAAAATTCCATTTGTACCAAAAGCACCACCCAACATTTTAATCATCACATTTTGATGTTTATAGTTAGCTATTTTGTTTGGTTCATT
>DYPF01000008.1:0-23072 GCA_020720105.1 Chloroherpeton thalassium | reverse complement strand
TGTCATAGAGCCATTCAAGTTAATTTTCATTCTGTTCATAGTTCCTGATGGATAACCAGTAACTCCCATTGCTGTAGCAATTGAACCTTGCAATGAAGAATTAGCCATAGCATCACCATTGTGCAAAGCTACAGGAATAAATCTATCTTGGAATTCTTCAAGAATATCTTCCATTGCTTGATTACCAAGAACACACCAACCGCACCAAGTGCCAGTATGGTCTTCCATTAGTACTCTACGAGGAACTTTTGCTTCTACTAATCCTTGTATTGCAACTAAAGCAATTAGTAAAAAGAACAATTTTGTAAGTTTATTAGACATCTCGTCTCCTTTTTTGTTAAGAAAAATTAAAAAATGCAAATTAATTAATTTGCTTCAATTTATAACTATTTTTATATGAAAAAAGTTACATTATCTTGTTATTTTTTTTAATTTAATATATTATTTAAGAAAATTTAATAATTATAAAATAAATGAAAATAAAGTTAGTCATTACATACTTTCAAAAAACAAAGTTAATAATTTTCTTACTAATTCGTTTTAATTTAAAAATAAACCACAATATATGAGAATAACCAAACAGTACACCAACAGGGAGAGTCAATCCTTAGATAAGTATTTGCAAGAAATCGGAAAAGTTGAATTGTTAGACCAAAAAGAAGAAATCGAATTGGCTACCAAAATTCAAACAGATGCAGCAGACGCTGATTGGGCATTAGAAAAATTAGTAAAAGCAAATTTAAGATTTGTCGTATCAGTTGCTAAGCAATATCAAAATCAAGGATTGTCGCTTGGGGACTTAATTAACGAAGGTAATTTAGGGTTGATTAAAGCTGCCCGAAGATTTGATGTTAATCGAGGCTTCAAATTTATCTCTTATGCTGTGTGGTGGATTCGTCAATCCATATTACAAGCATTAGCTGAGCAATCACGTATTGTTAGGTTACCTTTAAATAGAGTTGGAGCATTAAATAAAATCGGAAAAAAATTCAACGAATTAGAACAAGAATTCGAACGAGAACCAACTCACCAAGAATTAGCCGAAGCATTAGAAATGTCTCCTGAAGAAATTGCTGAAACAATGAGATTAGCGGGCAAACACTTGTCTGTTGATGCTCCATTACAGCAAGGTGAAGATAATAGATTATTGGATATTTTACCAAATGAAACACAAATGCCTCCCGACAATCAATTGATTCACGAATCATTGAGAATGGAGATTAATTATGTTATTTCTTCTCTTACTGACCGTGAAAGCGAAGTTGTTCGTTTATTCTTTGGTTTAGATGGGCAATCACTTACATTAGAAGAAATTGGTGAAAAGTTTGGTTTAACTCGTGAACGTGTTCGTCAAATCAAAGAAAAAGCAATAAGAAGATTAAAGCACACAACAAAATCCAAGTCTCTCAAGGTTTATTTAGGTTAATTGGCAATATTTTTGATAGTTTTTACAAGTTAAATTCATATTTTTAATTTTGTCAATTAATTTACAGCTATGAAAAAAATCATAATTTTATTTATATTTACTTTTTCATTTGAACTATTATTCTCAAATGAAAATGAAGGTAGCAAACCCACGAGCAGTTTAGAAAAAAATGATAATTATTACCTAAATATCGGAATTCTTCAAGCTGAAAACAAAAAGTTCGATTCTTCATTGATTAATATCAACAAATCTATCGAAATTAATCCTAAAAACGTATTTGCCTATTATGTGCGTGCTACTGTTTATTACGAACAAGGTTTATTCGAAGATGCTCTCAAAGATTTAAATCAATCAGTAAAATTGAATAAAATAGATGATAAATCACTCTTTTTACGTGCAGTTGTTCAGCAAAATTTGAAAAATTACGAAAAAGCAATTATTGATTATGATAATTTAGTTGAACTTAACGATTCTACAGCAGAATATCAGTTCAATTATGCTACTTGCCTTCAAGAATCAGGAAACAGCACCAAAGCAATTACAATCTACAAAAAATTCGAGAAACAATTCCCTACTGATGCCAATTTCTTTAATAATATTATTGCCGCATTAATCGATACAAAAAATTATTCAGAAGTTATTTCTTATTGTAATTTGGCTAAGACCAAAGACTTATACTCTGATGAAATTATTGAAATGCACATTGTGGGCAATTTCCTATCTGATAATTGCCAAGAATCAAAAAATATTCTCGAATCTATTGGAAAAAATTTATCGCAAGCAGGTGAATTATTAATTAATATTGGAAATTGCTTTGCAAAAAAGGAAGATTTCAAAAATGCTGAAAAATGTTTTAATGAATCAATCAAAATAAATCCAAGTTTAATTGAAAATTATTTTCAGCAAGCAATTATTAAAATCCGACTAAAAGAATATCAAGGTGCCATCGAGTTATTTGAGAAATTTCTAATTGAATCCAAAAATAGAACTGATTTGATTGAACTTCAAACACAAGCCAAAGGATATTTACAACAATTAAACGATATAAATAAGTAAGTAATATAGATTATTGAATATATTCTTCTTACAACAATTTAATAAAAAGTACAATTTCTATAATATTTTACTAATTTTGTTTTTTCAAATTTTAAAAAATAAATTTTTATGCATAATATTAGAAATTATTCATTAGATACTCAATGCGTTCACGCAGGAGTAAAAGAAGACATCAATGGAGCCGTAACTACTCCAATTTATCAGACTTCCACATTCAAATTCAGAAATGCCGAACACGGCGCTAAGTTATTCAAAGGTGAAGAGAAAGGCTACATCTACACACGTCTGGGCAATCCAACAGTGGAAGCAATGGAAGATGCAGTTGCAGTTGTTCAGGGTGGAGCAAAAGCACTTGGTTGTGGAAGTGGTATGGCAGCTGTACATACACTGATTGCAGGTGTTTTGCAAGCTGGCGATCATATAATAAGCAGTGAATCGGTATACGGAGCTACTGCTACCCTATTATCAAATGTAATGCCACGCTTTAATATCACTACTTCATTTGTTGATACATCAAATCTTGATGAAATCAAAAATGCAATCCAGCCTAATACAAAAATGATCTATATCGAAACACCCGCTAATCCAACAATGATTATTTCAGATTTGGAGGCTATCGGTAAATTGTGCAAAGAACATAATTTCATTTTTGCTGTTGATAATACTTTTATGAGCCCAGTTTTACAAAATCCATTTGAATATGGTGCAGATTATATAATTCATTCAATGACAAAATTCCTAAATGGTCATGCTGATGTTGTTGCTGGTATAATAATTACAAAAACAGAAGAACAATATTCCCCACTAAAGAAAATGTTAAATCATTTTGGCGGGACAATAGATCCGTTTAATTCATTTTTAGTTCATCGTGGATTAAAAACATTAAAATTAAGAGTAATGGAATCTCAAAAGAATGCAATGGCTGTTGCTGAATTTTTGGAAGATCATCCTTTAGTTGAAAAAGTAATGTATCCAGGTTTGAAGAGTCATCCACAATTTGAGCTTGCACAAAAAATCCAAAAAGGTCCAGGCTCGATGATTTCATTTGAATTAAAAGGTGGTTATGAAGCAGGCGAAAAACTAATGAATGCTATTGAATTATTCCAATTAGCAGTTAGTTTAGGTGGTGTAGAATCATTAATTCAACATCCAGCCTCAATGACGCATGCAGGTATGACCAAAGAAGATAGACTTAAAGCAAAAATTACTGATGGATTGGTTAGACTTTCAATAGGTATCGAAAGCGTTGATGATATTATTAAATCACTAAAAGAAGCATTGGATAAGATATAAATATGTCTAATTTCAAATATAACAAATCGGACAAACGCAAGGTAACAACTTTGCGTTTGTCTGAAATGAAAAATTCAGGTGAAAAAATTGTTTCTCTAACTGCTTACGATGCAACTATAGCAAAGATTTTGGACGAAGCAGGCATTGATGTGATTCTGGTTGGCGATTCGTTAGGCAATGTAGTGCAAGGTTTGGATACAACTATTCCTGTTACATTAGACCAAGTTATTTACCATACAAAAGCAGTTAAAAATGGTGTTACTCGTGCAATGATTGTTTCGGATATGCCATTTATGACTTATCAAATTTCTTCTGAGGATGCATTTTTTAATGCTGGTCGGTTGATGAAAGAAGCCGGAGCTGAAGCAGTTAAAGTTGAGGGTGGCGAATTCCTTGCTGATAAAGTTAGAAAGATGACCGAATCAGGCATCCCTGTTATGGGACATTTGGGCTTAACTCCACAATCCATTCACAAATTCGGTTCTTATCGTGCTCGTGGCACAAATCCAGAAGAAGCAGATAAAATCATTTCTGATGCAATAAGTTTGGAGCAAGCAGGTGCATTCGCAATTGTATTGGAAAAAATTCCTCACGAACTTGCAAAGATTGTTTCAGATACAATAAAAATACCTACAATTGGTATTGGTGCTGGTCCGTATTGCGATGGACAAGTGCTTGTATATACTGATATGCTGGGTATTACTACTGATTTCAGTCCAAGATTTGTAAGAAGATATGCTCATCTTCACGAATCTATATCCGATGCTACATCACATTATCTTGAAGACATAAAAAATGGAGAATTTCCGAATATTAACGAATCTTATTAGTTTATTTATCTTTTTTAGTAAAATGGTATAGAGAAATTCCAACACTCACTGCAACATTTAAAGATTCTGATTCACCGAAGCCTTCAATCAAAAAGTCAGAATCAAGCATTTTGGAAACATCTTCAGAAATTCCATGAGATTCATTCCCAAAAATTAATCCATAGTTTTTGGGGATTTTTATTTTGTTAAGTAAAGTTTCAGATTTAAGAGTAGCACCAAATAATTTGTATTTTTTAAATTGCTTTTTAAGTAATTCAGATAAGTTATCTGTTTCAAAAAACTTTACTCTAAAAATAGAACCCATCGTACTTCTCACAACTTTAGGATTAAATATATCGGCAGAATTATTACCTAAAATAATTTGATTTATTCCAAACCATTCAGCTGTTCTAATTATTGTCCCAACATTACCTGGATCGGAAACTCCATCTAAAGCTATAAAAGGTTGTGTAATATCTAATTCCATTGGTATTTTAGGTACAACAGCAACAATACTTTGGGGAGCTTTCGTGTCAGTCATTTGATCAAATACATGCTTAGGAGTCGAATAAATAGGAACCGCTGTCTCGGCAAACTGTTCAAGTAAATTAGTAACTTCTAATGATGGCATATCACGAATAACTACCAAATCAGGCACATATTTACTTTTAATCAATTCAGCACACAACTTCTCTCCTTCTACAAGAAAAATTGAATTATCATCACGGAAATTTTTATGGGATAAAGACTTAATGTTTTTCCGTAGTCTTTGTGTTAATGGCATTGTATAATACATTCTATTTTTTGTTTTTTTTAGATTTTTTAAATTAAGAAAAAAAAACCAATTATTGCAAATTGATTTTAAGTAAATTAATATTTTTTTTTGAATTCAAATTCATTTTTTTTGAATTCGAATTCATTTTCTTCGGACCAATCAACAATTATATGATCCCCAGATTGGATATTATTATCTAATATTAGAACAGCTAAACTATCGGATATTTTGCGTTGAATAACTCGCTTCAATGGTCTTGCTCCATAATTTATATCGTAACCAAGTTCAGAAATTTTTCTTTTAGCTGATTGAGTAATTGTTAGTTCAATTTTATTTTTAAGTAATAGATTCTGAACTTTTTCTAATTGTAATTCCGTAATTTTATCAATTTCACTTCTTAATAGAGGCTTGAATAATACAATTTCATCAATACGATTGATAAATTCAGGTTTAAATCTGGTTTTTAATATGTCGAGGGTTTCATCTAAGGCAACATTGTATATTGTGTCGTATTCACTTTCTGGAACTGATAAAAACCGATTTTGGATAATTTCAGTGCCTAAATTTGATGTAAGAATAATTATTGTATTTTTAAAATTGACAAGTCTCCCCTTGCTGTCTGTAAGTCTGCCATCATCTAAAATTTGCAATAAAATATTGAAAACATCTGTATGTGCTTTTTCAATTTCATCTAATAAAATCACGGAATAAGGATGCCTTCGAATAGATTCAGTTAATTGTCCGCCTTGTTCATATCCAATATAACCCGGAGGCGCACCAACTAATTTACTAACAGAATGCTTTTCCATATACTCGCTCATATCAATACGAACAACATAATCTTCATTGTCAAACAGGAAATCTGCTAAGGATTTTGCTAATTCAGTTTTACCTACTCCTGTTGGACCAATAAAGAGAAATGAACCTATTGGCTTATTTTGATCTTGTAATCCAGCTCGCGACCTTCTAATAGCATTAGATACAAGATTAACGGCATTTTCTTGACCTATAACACGATTATGAAGTTTATTATCAATTTGGAGAATTTTTTTTCTTTCAGATTCCATCATTTTTGAGATGGGAATAGAAGTCCATTTTGACACTACACTTGCAATATCTTCATCAGTAACTTCTTCTGTTAGCATTGCTCCATCTTTATGTATTTCAGCAAGTTTGTCGGTGTTTTCTTTAAGTTGTTTTTGCAAATTATGCAATTTACTGTATCTGATTTCAGCAACTTTGCTTAAATCGCCTTGTCTTTCAAATTGTTCAGCTTCTATTTTTGTATTCTCAATATTGTTTTTTAATTCATTAATTTTTGATATAATATTCTTTTCAGCTTGCCACTTAGAAGTTAAATCACTCTTTTTTGCATACAAAAGGGTTAACTCTTCTTCAATTAAGTTTAATTTATCTTGAATATTATTCATACTAATGATTACGATACAGAAATTTTAATTAAATGTATGACGAATTCCAAGTGGATATATTTTTACATTAAAGCAAGAATAATATTGAGAATCACTGAAATAATCGCTATTGCTATTGCAACAATAAATCTACTATTTGACTGTTCTGATACTTTCCTGACTTCTTCAAACTGAGTTTGCATTCTGTTAAATCTGTCAGTAACATTCTTATATTCAGTATTGTCTTTGGGAACAACTGAATCAACTAATTTAATAATGTCTTTCTTTTCTTTTGTCATTCTGGCTTCAAAATCTCTCATAGCTGAACCAAATTGCTCAATTTTTGATTCAATTTCATTTGTAATTGATAATTGTTTTTGTGTAAATTTATCAATTTTTTTCATTTCAGGAGCTGAGCCTGGATTATCCGATATTTCATAAGTTTTATATTCTGGTTGGTTATTATTATACTTCTGTAAATCAAGCAATTGGAATATTGAAAACAAAGTATTATAATTTGTACTTAATTCCGCTACTCTACCCTCAAGTATCTTATTTTTTAATAAAATTTGATTTTCAAGACCTTTTAAATCTCTATCAATTTTTGCTTTAATAACAATATCAATTTTATCAGAATAGTGGTCGGAAATCATATCAAGGTGCTTATTGGCTTTATCATTTAAATTTAATATGAATCTTTGGTAGTTTTCGTAACTATCATTGATTTTGTCTATCAGCATTTGAGCTTGCAGGCGAGATTCTGCGATTTCGTTTTTAATTTTAATTGATTCATCGTGCAAAACTTTGATGTCTGTAGATTCCTCGAGAAACTTTGCTACTTTTTGATGTTCAATTTCATACAATTTTAAAGACTGGTCTATTTGAAAATTAGTTCTCTCAACAAATCCTTGAATTTGTTCCTTAATATTCTTTGCAAAATTGTCAAACCCTTGAATTATCTCATCAATGTGAAAATCCTTTCTTTCTAATGATTTAATAGTACTATCAACTCGATTTGCTTGGTCAATGGCTCGTTTAAATAACTCAAAAATTTCTACACTTATTGATCTTGGATTGTCCATTCGCTTAACATTTGATTGAAATAACTAAAACTATGAATTAATTTTTCTAATAAAAATACTTCTAAATCAGGAACTATTTTATCAGAACCTTCAAAAATCACTTGAAATACTTCTGCTTGGAACTTAGTATCGCTATCAAATTTATCCTTTAGATAAGTATCTACAAATTCTTCCAATAAGTCCATCTCGGCTAACTCTTTATAATAAGTTTCCGGATTTAACCTTTTTTTCAAGAAGGCAAGGTTTTTGAGTAAATTTCTATCCTTTTCTGACATAAGTTAATTTTTATTACATTATCGGTATTTTCTGCAATTAGTTTAATGCTACCAACTTCCACCTAATTTCAATTTCAATTCCCAATTCTTTTCATCGGGATCAATTGTTAATGTATTTAGATTAGTGGAATAAGACAACATCCAAAAAACCTGATTAAGTATTTCGCTGTTTGTTGACACAGGCAACTCCAAAACAATCTGATTATTACGAGTTATATCACCAATATTACCGCCAAGTGACCAATTTACAGAACCATACAATTTTCCTTTGAAATTTATTTTTGTTTTTTCGAAATCTTGGCTATTAATTTCGAAATCAGCACCTTCGATTACTCCTGTTTTCAGCAACAAATCTGATAATGAACGAGAGGCAAGAGAGGAAATTCCAGCATCACTTAATTTATTAACAATTGATTGATCTACTAACAAAGAGCCTATCCCAGCCGATTGAAGCCTTCCAAATATTAACAAATATAATGCATTTTCCTCAATTTGCTTCCTTTCACCCTGTGGTGAAACTCCGTTTATTGTATAATCGAAATTGACTTGTGGAGATTGAGCTAAACCATTTATATTTATAAAAACTTCATATTGAATTGTAGAGTTATCTTCATCAATCTTACCTTTATAAGAGCTTTCCAAAGCTATGTAAGGATTTGTAATATCCTGAGACTGGAAAAAAATTCGACCTACAGCATTCATTTTCTTGTATGAGTCTAAGAATGAACCATTTTTTATTAACAATTCACCTGTTAATTGTCCATATTGTGCTGTTTTACCCATTGTAAAAACGACAGGAACAGTTGGATCGGAAGTAGCCAAAATTGCAACAATCTCGCCTATCGCTCCTAAATCAATTTTCAAATTTATTGTTCTTGGAACAAAAAAGTTAAGTTTTACTTCTGGAATATTAGTTTTTTTAGAAATGGGTTTTAGTTCTTTCTTTGTGATTTCATTATTATTTGAATCTTTTGATTCGATAATAATATTATTAACATCTCCTGTTTTTTTATAAATGAAATTTGTTTTGACTACTTGGCTACCTTGACTTAAATTTGAAATTGTCAAATTCGAAGGGTTTATTTGCATACTACCGTCAATAATTAAATTCTCCAAATTTCCTGTAACTGCTACCTGATTTTCCTTAGTTGAAAAGGAAAGTCTGCCATATAACTGAGGCAAGGCTTTTTGTGAAATATCATCAAGAATAATAAAATCCTTTGCCGAAGCAATCAAATTTATATTGCTTACATTATTTTTCTCGATTAATATCTTTCCTTTTACATTAGCTGAATTGGCAATGCCTTGATTATTAATTTGAAGATCTTTTAGAATTATCTTATTACCCGAAAAATCAATCTCTGAATTTAAAGCATAACTTAAGTTGTTCTGTAAAAGTAAGAAATTTGTATTTGCAACAACTAAATTTCCGTTCAATTGGTAATCATCAAAATTGCTTCCATTAACCTCAAGAGAAGAATTTGCATAACCATTTAATTTGCTTATAAATGGAATAAATGGTTGTAATATAGCAACTTGAAATGAATCGAGTGATAGACCAAATTGATAATTACCTTGAAATTTACCCATATTTTCGGTTAATGATAGGTCAATTGGTAGCTTTGTTATATCTACCTTTAGTGATTGGTTATTGCTGTAAGTTGTTTGTTTAATATTTCCAATTATATTTTTGTCAATATAATCAAAAGAACCCGAGAGAATGCCAAAATTATAATTTTGCAACTCCAAAGAATCTACAGAAAAATTTATGCTATAGTTAGGATTAGATAATTCACCATTGGCTAAAAATTCTAAATTGTGTAGATGTAGCTTAATATTTTCAAGTTCTTGTTTAGTTAAAAAAGAAATTAATTTGGGATATTTAAAAGGGTTGAATTGACGAATATTTGCCTTAACATTCTGGAAAATATTATTTGAAATACCTCCCAAAATATCAATTTCTTCACCATTATTTCCACTAAGCAAAAATTCATCTATATCGAATCCATTATTATCCACATTGATTTTTGCAATCGAACTGTTCTTAAATTTCAAATCATTTAATATGGAAAAATTCATGCTTGGAATTTCAATTATTATGTTCTCTTTATTCAAAACTCCTTTAATATCAATGTAAGAAGTAAGCAAGCTATCATATAATATTCCACACTCAACAAAGAAAGTATTCTCTAAAGAAAGTAAATTTATATTTGGTTTAAGAATCGAAAAATTATTAATATTTATTTTATCTAATTCTTCAATATTAATATTGCCAAATGACAATGCAAAGCCCGAATCTAATGTTCGTGTCAAATTCAAGGAGAAATTAAAAATAAAATCATCAAAACCAAGATTTAATTTATCAAAAGTTATCTTACTTTCTCCAATTTTTGTTTGACTAAAATCTAAAAATAAATTATCGTTTGTACTTTTCCCAAAACCATTAATTTCAATGGAAGTATTTACTTCAGTATTAGGGATAAGATTATTAAGAAAAGTTAAATTATCAAAATCAGCATACAAATTGAATTCAAATTCAGGTAGTTTTAATAATTTTGATAATGAATCTAACTTAGTTGTATCAATTTCTGCTTTTTCTGTCTTAAAAAACTGATTGAATCTTATATTTGCAAACTCAGCAATATAATTAGTCAATCCTAATGAAGTATTGATTAAATCATTAGGCGAATAATTGCCGATAATAGTAATTGAATCATCCATAAATCCAGTTGAAATAACTCTCAATCCCTCATGATTTTTATCGGTTTGAAGGTTAAAACTAAAAGGCATAAATGACATTGAAGGAAAAGTTAAATCAGATACTTCAGAGTTAATTTGTGCAGTCATCGAATCAAGGTTAAATGAATTTCCATGCAGATTGAAATTACAACTGAAATTTATAGGTAGATTCTTATTATCTATAATACTTGCTATATCCAAATTTTTGCTATTCATTTCAATTTCATAGAGCGGATTATTAAAATCTTCAATATTCAATTTCCCATTGACATTTAAGACTTGAGGATTAGATTCTAAAAAAATATCATCCCATTTATCAGGAAAAGACAGATTAAATGTATCTAATATAATATCATAATTTTTGATTTGTATGTTTGATTTCAATCCAGAAAAATCTATATTTGAAAAATTGGATTGTGATAAATTAACATTAGCCGTAACTTGTAAATCATCTAAAGAAGTGCCACTTCCTTTGGCATTGACTGAACCATTTAAATCTGATTGTAAAGCATCAACTTTAAATAAAGTGGCTAAATTAACGCCGGTTGCTTGAGCATTTATATAATAATCAATAATTTTATTCCAACTTGCACCACCTTCAAACTCAGCCGAACCTGCTTTGGTTGATACCTGACCACTTCCATTTACATCGTAGATTGTACCAACAGCATTAAGTTTATTAATTAAAGCATATTCATACTTGGGAACTGAAGTTAAATCGATTGATAGTAAGCTTTCAACATCCCTTTGAAATACTTTTGTATCAATAAGGGTAGCATCATATCTAAGTTTTTGATTTGTAATATTATTAAGCAATACATCTGCATTTATTTCTGATTTGTTAAATGAAACTGCTAAATTATTTACTTTTAATTCATTTAAGTTGCCGTTTGCATTTAACTTAACATCTACTTCTACATCTTTGAATGGCACCATTACAAATTTATTAATCAGATTTGGATTAAAATCTTGGATATTTGCCGACAATTTGATTCCAGCTTCCTCAATTCTATTATTTAACTTTTTATTCAATGGATTGAATTTTTTAAGTTGTGCAATTAAATTGACTTTTGAATTATTTATTAAAAGCAAAAAAGAATCCAATTTCAATTCATCATTCCTTAAATCAGCAACTATTCTTAATGAGTCTATGTTAATATCCTTAACTCGTTCAGAAAGTGATAGATTATATAAGTTGAAATTTGATTTTGCATTATCCAAATCTAATAATGCTCTTAATTCAACATTGAATTTCTGTATGTTCAGATTGAAAGGATTAAAATATTGTTCATTATTTAATGATAGTTTATCAAAAAATATTATTCTTGAATTTTTAATTTTTAAATTTTTAATTTCAATTATTGGTGATTTACCAGTAGTAGATTTTTTTTCAGTTCCTTTAGCAATTTTTTGATAATTCCATATCGAATCAATAGGATTACGTAATATCTTTATATTTAAGTTGATTAGATGCAATTTTCTGATAGTAATACGATTGTTAAGTAAATCTGCTATCTTTATACTTGTATATAGTTTATCGAAATGAGCAAGAGTATCGCCATCTGTAATTAAATTAAACTTATAGATAGATAATTTATCATAACTATGTATTTTAATATCGTCTAATTCTATCTTTGCTATCAAAGAAGAATTTATAATATTCAGGATTAATTGAATAGTTGGCTTTCTGAATAAGGTTACGTTATTAATAATAATCAAAGAGAATATTACAAAAATTACAAAAGAAAAAAGCCCAAAAATTAACCAAAGTAAAAAGGCTAATATTTTGGACTTCTTCTTTTTATTTGCATTATTTTTCAATTCTACACGCTATTACCATTTAAATAAAGGAAAATTACTTGTAAATTCTTTTACTTCGTGCTTGATTTGTTCTAATTTTTCTTTATCGGTATAATTCATTACTACTTTATCAATAAAGTCTGCTACAACTTTCATATCAGATTCTTTTAGTCCTCGTGTAGTCATTGCAGGAGTACCAACTCGAATACCCGAAGTAACAAGTGGCGGTTTATCGTCATTTGGAACAGCATTTTTATTTACTGTTATGCCAGATTCATCTAATGCAATCTCTGCTTCCTTTCCGGTTAATCCTTTGTTTCTTAAGTCAATTAACATCAAGTGGTTATCAGTTCCGCCACTTACAAGATTGTAACCCTTATTTGTAAGTTCGGTTGCAAGTGATTTGGCATTACTCATTAATTGATCTATGTATGTTTCAAAGTTATCGGTCAATGCCTCGCCAAACGCAACTGCCTTTGCTGCAATAACATGCATCAACGGACCACCTTGAACTCCTGGCATTACTATTGAATCGACTACTTCGCTCATCATTTTAACTCTTCCGCTTTTAGCCATTTTCAATCCGAAAGGATTTTCCTTATCTTTCCCAATCATAATAATACCACCACGTGGTCCACGTAGTGTTTTATGTGTTGTGCTGGCAATAATATCGCAATAAGGCACAGGACTTGTTAATTTTCCTTTGGCAATTAGTCCTGCTGGGTGGGCAATATCAGCAAAAAGAAAAGCACCAACTGAATCAGCTATTTCACGGAAACGTGCAAAATCAATATCCCTTGGATATGCAGATGCACCAACAGTAATCATTTTTGGCTTGTTTTCCTTTGCTAATTTTTCAACCATATCATAATCAATATAACCTGTTTCAGTATTTAGTGAATAAGGTATAAAGTTATACAACATACCCGAAAAATTTACTGGAGAACCGTGAGTTAAGTGACCACCGTGAGCTAAACTCAGACCCATTACTGTATCACCTGGCTTAATGAAGGTCATATAAACAGCTAAATTTGCATTGCTACCGCTGTGGGGTTGAACATTTGCATATTCCACACCGAATAATTGTTTTAGTCTATCTCGAGCAATATTTTCTGCAATATCTACATATTCACATCCACCGTAATATCTTTTGCCCGGATAACCTTCTGCGTATTTATTAGTTAAAACTGAACCTTGAGCTTCTCTTACTGATTCGGAAGCAAAGTTCTCACTTGCAATTAATTCGATTTTTTCGTGTTGTCTGCCATTTTCGAGCATAATTGCATCGAAAACTTCTTGGTCAGATAATTTAAGATTTTCTAACATATTATTTACCTAATTACTATAAATATATTTTTTTTGGAGATTATTTTTCTCCTTCACCTTCTTCTTCTTCTGCTGCTTCATTTGATTCTTCAATCATTTTTTGCATTTTTTGTAAATCAAATTCTCCGCCTTGGATCATTTTCATCATTTCTTGCGATTGTTGTTTTTCTTCTTCTGTCATTTGTTCTTCAGAAATTTTTATGCCTTTGGGAACTTGTAATTTATCCTTAGGAATTGCTATATTTTCTTCAAAACTTACTGCTTCAATCACTTGCTTGCCCATTATGTTCATTTCAGTTTTCAAAGGTACCATTTTATATGTCCAAACTTTTGAACTTAATTTTTGAATTTCCCAAACTTCACAACTTCTACCCAAAATAGTTTCATTTGGTAGTCGCTTGGCATCTAAATCCTCCATAATTTTTCTGCCAAGTTTTTCCATATCTTCTTCTTTTAAAGATTTATATAAATCTTCAATATCTTTTTTAGCAAATTTTGTTCCAGTTTTTTCTTTAAGGTCAATTGAATAGCTCCAATATTTATCTAAAATATCCAGAGTTTTACTTTCAACTTTCATACCGAACATTTTAGTAATTGTTGTCACATATTCTGCAGAGATTATTCCCCAATCATCGAAATAAAGAGTTTGAGTTCCCTCACCTATTCCTGAAACTTTATACTCAACTTTGCCAGATTTGATTTCATATTTCTTAAAATCAAATGAATAAGAAGAGTTGGTGAAAACAAATAGTAGTAAAGCAAAAGTTAATAAAAAATTTTTCATAATTGTTCCTTAAAAAAATAAAAAATACAATTTACAAAATTACATTTTTTTATTGAATTTTCCGCAATAAATCAAGAAATCTAATTTAAATTGCTAAGATAATTACTTGTAAAGTAGTTTTATTAGTGTATCGTGTAGATTTTCAATCTTGATATTAAACTCAATTATTCCGCTGTATGCAATCGATATCCAACCCGTTTCTTCAGATACAATTAGAATGACTGCATCAACTTGTTCGGATAATCCTAAGGCGGCTTTGTGGCGTGTGCCTAAGTTTCGCCCATTTAAACGAGATGTTTGCGACAATGGTAGAATACAACGGGCAGCATGAATTGATTTATTCTCAATAATAACAGCTCCGTCGTGTAGTGGTGATTTTGTGTTAAAAATGGATAAAAGTAACTCCTTAGTAATACTTGCTTGAATTGGTATACCAGTATCTACTGTCATTTGAACATTTTGACTTTTTGGAAAAACAATCAAAGCTCCGGTATGTTTATTCGACATCTCGCGAACCGCATCAATCAACTCATCTAAAGTTTCATTGATTTTGGTTCGGACAAATAATTGAAAAATTGGTGATTTTGTAAGCATTACTAATGCTTTTCGAATTTCGGGTTGGAACAGAATTATAAATCCAATAAGCCAAATATTCAAGATGGTTTTAATAATCCAATTCAATGATTTTAGATTAGTGGCTTCTGTTATGAAAGATAATAAAATTAATAAGATTAGTCCAAAAAGGATTTTAATAGCAATAGTATTTTTTAATGCATAGTAAATTCCAGCGATTATTAGAGTAACAAGTGCAACATCTAAAAAATCAAGAAAATTAAAATCAATAAACCCTATTTTGAATAATTCAAACATTAATTTTCATTCTTCTCTTTTTCTTCGTAGCTTCTTTCATAAGCTTTAATAATGTCAGCTACTAATCTATGCCTTACAACATCTTTTTCATCAAAGTAAACAAAATCGATGCCAGGAATATTTTGCAATACTTTATTTGCATCAATTAATCCTGATTTTTTGGGTTTCTGCAAATCTATTTGAGTTATGTCCCCAGTAACTAAAGCTTTAGAATTTGCTCCTAATCTTGTTAAAAACATTTTCATTTGTGTAGCGGTAGCATTTTGTGCTTCATCTAAAATGATAAACGAATAATTCAATGTACGCCCACGCATATAAGCTAATGGTGTAATTTCAATTATACCTTTCTCTAAAAGAGATTTGTATTTTTCGGGAGTTAGCATTTGTTGCAGTGCATCGGTTAGTGGTTTTAGATATGGATCAATCTTTTCCTGCAAGTCGCCTGGCAAGAATCCAAGAGATTCCCCAGCTTCTACTGCTGGTCGGGAAAGTACAATCTTAGAAACATCATTTCTCTTTAAAGCTGCGATTGCCATTGCTACAGCAAGGAATGTTTTTCCTGTTCCGGCTGGTCCTATTGCAAAAACTATATCATTTTTATAAACACTTTGTAAATATCGAATTTGATTTGGAGTTCTGGCTCTAATTGTTTCCTTGGCTGCGTGAAGAACTGTATTAGATTGCAATTTAACATCTTCATTTTGAGGAATATTTGCTTCGGAATGCTCGAATAAACCTAGAACAGAAATCACATCTTCTTTTGTTAGCTGTCCGTTTTTGGTAATTAAATATAAAAGCTCTTTAATTACTTTTTCTATTATTTGAGTTTCGTCTAATGTTCCTTTAATTTTCACAGTATTACCACGAACATAAATTTGACTGTGAAATTTTCTTTCAATCATGCTCAAATATTCATCATTGAAGCCAAGTAATTGAGTTAATTGGCTGGGATCGATAATTATTTCTTTTTTTGTAATTTCCATAATAATAAAAAAAACCTCACTCCTCTTGAGAAGTGAGGTGTATGTTAATTTTTAAAATTAATATTACTTGCCACTTTCACCTGGCGTTACAATTTGTTCTTCAGCTGCCATTTGAGCACGTTTTTTTCTCCAGTATTTTCTTTCAGCTTTGATTTCATCTGTAGTTTTATCAGATTTGTCTGGAACTTGAAGTACTTGACCAGGGTGAATAATATCAGGATTCTTAATCAAATCAGTATTTGATTGCCAAATTTTTACCCAAAGTAATGGATCGGAATAAATTTCAATCTTGCCTGCAATATTCCATAAACAGTCTCTATTCTCTGCCCATGTACCAACTGTGTAAGTAGTAATTTTCTTTTCTCTGTAAAGTCCTTTAATCTCACGAGCTAAAGCAATAATTTTGTCATAAAACTCAGGAATAACAGCAATTTTATTTGCTCTTAATTGGTTTAATTGATTTTCCAAAGCAATAACTTCGTCTTGTCTATCGGCTAAAGCATCATTAGATAAACTTTTTAATTCTCTGATTTTACCTTCAATCTTGCCTAATTGTTGACGGAAAGCGTCTAAGTCAGATTCACTACCACCAACTAATGCTAAAATTTCCTTACGGCAATCTGTATGTTTTTGTTTTAACATACTTAATTCATCTTTAGCTTTAGCGATTTGCTCGTCTAAACTTTTTAACTCATTTGATAGATTCTCAACCCTTGTTTGAAAATCTAAAATGCGAACAACAGCCTCTTTCTTTGTTAACTCTGCATCTGGTTTAGATGCTGGAGGTAATGGAGTCTGAGCTGATAAAGTGATTGTTCCAAATAAAATTGCTAATACTATTAAAAATGTTTTTTTCATATATTTCATTCTCCTAATTATTTATTTGGTGTGTAATCTGGCCAAATATCAGGCCATTTAGACAATCTTTGCTTAATTAAATCTCTTTCGTTTTCGCAATCTTTGAGTTCTGATTTTCTAAGATTTGTTTCGTCTTTGATCTTGTTCAATTCGGCTTTCTTGTTGGAAATTCCGTCTTGAAGACTTCTTTCTTGTTTGCGTAATTCTTGCAATTGAGTCATTTGTTCTTCGGTTATTTTAAATGTACAACTTGATAAGGACACTAATATTACAGAAGCCAATGCAATTTTTGAGAACTTAGCAATCTTTTTACTAAAACTCATAAAATTCTCCTTTTTTAATCTTTTCAAACTTTTAATTTACAAATATAAGAAAGTTTTATAAAAAAACTATTAATTTAAGTCTTTTTGTTGATAATCTTTTCAAACTTTTAATTTACAAATATAAGAAAGTTTTATAAAAAAACTATTAATTTAAGTCTTTTTGTTGATAATCTTATTAATTTTGAATTTTCAAATCTTGGGTTTATGAATTCTAAAATAAAAAAGCTAACCAAGGAAACAGCAATTTATGGAATTTCTATAGTTATTGGAAGATTTTTAAATTTTTTGCTTACCCCTATGTATACGAATTATTTGGATAAAGCCGAAATGGCTTTTAATATAAATCTATTTGCATACATTGCTTTCATTAATATCCTTTACTCATTTGGAATGGAATCTTCTTTCTTTAGGTTTGCCAAGTCTGAAACAAATGAAACTCCAAATGATTATTCTCCAAGCCAAGTTTTTTCTCATTCATATTTTTCAATTTTATTTTTAGGTATAATAAATTCTGGATTAATATTCATTTTTTCTGATGAAATATCCCCTTTAGTTGGTTTTGAGAATGCAGGATATCTAATTCGAATTGCTGCCTTCATACCTTTATTGGACGCTTTAGTACTAATTCCTTTTGCATACTTAAGACTAAATAGGCAAGCAAAAAAGTTCTCTATTCTCAGGTTTCTAAGCATTCTAATAAATGTTATTCTTAATTTTATTTTTCTTGTTAATTTCGACTATGGGATTATGGGAATATTAATAGCCCAAGTAATTTCATCAAGCATCTCGTTTGCAATATTTATTCCTTCGATATTCAAACACCTTACTTTTAAATTTAATAAAAAATTGCTTGTTGAAATGTTTCAATTTGGTCTTCCTACTGTTCCTGCAAGTATTTCTACAATAGCATTACAAGTAGCAGACAGGCCAATTGTAGAATTTATCTCGGGTAAGGATATTGTTAGTATTTATGGAGTAAATTACAAATTAGGAATACCAATGATGATGTTCGTTTCAGTATTTGAGTATGCTTGGAAGCCCTTTTATTTAGCTCACTATAACGATGCAGATGCCAAAGCAATATTTGCCAAAGTACTCACTACTTTTTCAATTGCTTCTATGATTTTGATTTTACTCTGGTCTTTTTCTTTGGAATTTATCGTTCGTATACCTTTTATTGGCGGCTCATTTATTAATCCAGCTTATTGGTCGGGTTTGAATATTGTTCCAATAATTTTGTTTGGATATTTTTTTAACGGAATTTTTACAAATTTAAATGCTGGTTTTTTGATTGAAAAGAAAACAAAATATCTTCCACTAATTGTTGGTCTATCTGCTTTATCAAATATCATTTTCTTATTTCTTCTTGTTCCTAAGTACGGATTTTTTGGTGGTGCTTGGGCTACATTTTTAGCTTACTTATTACAAGCAATTTTAGTATTTTATTATTCAAATAAGATTTATCCAATTAAATACGAATGGAAAAAGATAATGTTGATAACAATTATTACTGCTACTTTTATTCTTTCAGACAAATTATTTTTCTCTTCAAATTTTGATTTAAACATTCTAATAATTATTAGAATTGTCTTAATTATTATTTATTTATCAACTTTGTTTATTTTTGGATTTCTTAGGAAATTAGATTTTTCATTTATGAAACGAAAATCGTAGTTTTTAATGGCTGAATTAAAAAAAAATACAGATAAACATATTAATAATCTTGAAGATCAATCTATAATAAAGGCTATTTTGGATGGCGATATCAATGAATTTGCTAAAATCCAAAAGAAATACAAAAGATTAGTCGTTTCTGTTATCAGAAGGGTTGTTCGCAATGATGATGAAGTACCTGATTTAGTTCAGGAAACATTTATTAAAACCTATAATGCTCTTCCAAATTACGATTTTTCCTATAATTTTTATTCTTGGTTAATGAAAATTGCTTCCAATTATGCCATTGATTATTTGAGAAAAAGAAAATTAAATACAATTTCCATACATGGAGATGCTAACGAAAATGATGAAAATGATTATATAATACAAATTCCTGACAGAAATTTATTGCCAGACGAGTATTTAACCCAAAAAGAGCAACTAAACCAGATAGAATCTTTATTAGATAAGTTACCAGCCAATTTTAAAAATATTATTGTTTTAAGATTGCAAAAAGATATGGATTATTCCGAAATAGCCGAGCATTTATCAATTCCTTTAGGTACGGTAAAAGCAACTTTATTTAGAGCAAAAAAAATGCTCGGTTCATTATTAGAAAAATATAAAATTAATAAATTAGATTAAAGTATAAAAAATGAAAAGAAGAAGACTAACATTATTAACATCTATAATTGTTTTGCTTGTAATTTCGGGAGCTTTAATTTTCGAATATTTTCAACATACTCATTCTATTGATGAAATAATCGAAACTTACTCGCTTTCGCTTGCCACAAATGTCAACAATGAGTTTAAGACTACTTTGGAACTAAATCAAGAAATCGAATATTTGATAATTGATAAATTAAATTCAGCAGCAGAACTTTCAAATAGCATTTTCAACAATTCTACAAATATCAACTCTGCTAAAGAAAAGTTTCAAGATATTCTTGATGAATTTGGATTGCATACAATTTCTATTTTAGATAAAAATTATAATCTTATCTTTTCAACTGATTCAACAATAGTTTCAAAAAGTCCTAACCAAGATCTTTTGAATGATTTGGTGCACTTCGACCATCAAGATTTTCTTTATTTAGATTTAGGAAATATTATAAATCCTTACACAAATGAGGAAATTTATGCTATCATCCGAAAGAATTCCAATGATAACTATGTTTTAGTTGGGTTGAATCAAGAGCAATTATTGGGTTTTAGAAAAAATTTCGGAATTGGTAAAAAAATTAACGAAATTGCTACAAATCCAGATATCCAATACATAATAATAGAAGATGAGTCTGGAATTTATGCAGCAAGTTCAAATTTAACTAACTTAAATGATTTGGTATTAGATTCTGCTGATTTCTATTTTGAATTGTATAATTCAATGGAAGTGTTGTAAAAATTAATTATCTGGGCAATAGCATCATTGAGATTAGGAAACCCTTTGTGGTGGATAATGACGAGATTCTTTTATCAAGAATAGCAATTCACAGCCAGAAATTTAATGATTTACAATCCGAATTTACCGAAACAATGGTTCTTGCTGGAATACTTACCTTAATTATCATTATTGTTTTGATTAGTTTTATTTCATCACAGAATAAACTTGATACAATAACACTAAATAACAAGCAAATAAATGAATACCTAAATTTACTTCTTCAAAATACAACTGATGGTATTATCATACTTGATGAAAAAGAGCAAATTGTAATCTTTAACGATTCTGCATCTAAAATTCTCGGAATTGATGCAAATTTGGCTTTGGATAGCAATTATCATCAATTGTTTTCTGCTGATTTATTTGGCACCGAGAAAGTAATTGCAACTAATAATTCAATTTCGGAAACTACAATTAAACATATAACACCTGATTCGGAAGTAAAATATTTGAATTTCTCAAATAATCTGATTAAAATTGATAATGATAAAAGAAACCTAATCATTATTCTTAGGGACGAAACTGATGCATTCAAACAACAAAAGCAACTTGAGATGAGAGAAAAGCAAACTGCAATGAGCCATTTAGCCTCGGGAATTGCCCACGAAATTCGTAATCCATTGAATGCTATTTACATTGTATTGCAACGGCTTATGATGGAATTTAAAGTTGAAAATGACGCGGAAGAATATCAAAAATTGACCAACGTGATGAGGAATGAAATCCAAAAAATTGATCAAATTATCAAGCAATTTTTAAACTACGCAAGACCAACAAAACCTGATTTTCAAAGCACAAATCTACCCGATTTAGTCAACGAATTAATTAAACTTTACAATGTAAAGTTTTTGGAGAAAAATATTGATATTGTTAAAAACTATAAATCGATAATATTAACCGAAATTGATTCTAAGAAAATTGAAAGATTATTAGTCAATTTATTTGATAATGCTATTGATGCAATGCCAAATGGCGGAAAACTTATTGTGCATCTCTCGCAAAGTGAACACAAAACCGAAATTAAAATCACAGACACAGGAATAGGTATTCCAGATGATATTAAATCCAAAATATTCTCTTTATATTTTACAACAAAAAATAATGGCAATGGATTGGGTTTATCATTGGTATATCAGATAGCAACAGAACACAATGGAGAAATTACTTTTCAAAGTAGTGAGAATATTGGTACATCATTCGAATTTTCCTTACCAAATAATCAAAATGTATAAAATCTATGAACACTGAAAAAAAGAATTTTACAATTTTAATAATTGACGATGAAGAAAGCCAAAGAACTTTGCTTCAAGATTTTTTAAGAAAGCAAGGTTATACAATAATTACTGCTGAAAATGGAAATACAGGAATAGAAAAGTTCAAGAATAATTCTATTAACCTTGTGCTTACTGATTTTAAAATGCCCGACATCACTGGTGAGCAAGTTGTTGAAAGCATAAAGAAAATAAATCCATTAACTCCAATAATTTTAATCACTGCTTACGGCACTATCGAAAGTGCAGTGAAATTGATGCAATTAGGTGTAATTAATTACATAACCAAACCGATAGAATTAAGCAAGTTAATTGAACAAATTCAAGAGATTGAAAATACATTGATAATTGCTCAAGAAAATGAAAATATTCGCTCAAATGATCAAATTCTAAACAACAATACGATAATATCCAATAGTAAGCAGATGGAGGAAATTCTGAACATTGTGGGACGTGTTGCACAATCAAAGGCTTCTATTTTAGTTACAGGAGAAAGTGGAACGGGTAAAGAGTTAATAGCTCAAGCTTTGCATCATAATTCTGATAGAGTTACTAAACCATTTATTGTTGTAAATTGCGCAGCATTACCTGAAACTTTGTTCGAAAGTGAATTGTTCGGTGCTGAAAAAGGCGCTTATACAGGGGCAACCTCAACACGTATTGGTAAATTTGAGGAAGCTCATACAGGAACAATATTCATTGATGAAGTTGGAGATATTCCTTTAGCTGTTCAAGTTAAATTGTTGAGAGCATTACAATTTGGTGAAATTCAAAGATTAGGAAGCAATAAAACAATCAAAATTGATACTCGAATTGTCTCAGCAACAAACAAAGATTTATTGCAAATGATTTCTGAAGGTAAATTCCGTGAAGATTTATATTACAGATTGAATGTA
>DYPF01000136.1 GCA_020720105.1 Chloroherpeton thalassium | reverse complement strand
TACGCTTTATAAAATCTGAAGTTCAAATATAGAGGGGTTCTAATAATTCAATTTATACTATTTTATTAACATTTTCCTTTAGATTTTTCACTTTTAACTAAATTTATATTTATATTTTTTACTAATTGTCCAAGAGTATGATTTGGGTACAATCTTTTTGTTGTATTTCAAGCAAATTCTTGTTCATTTAGCTAAAAATACTTAAATTTAACAGAGATTATAATAGAGATTATGATGGATATTGAAGATAGAATATTTAGTATTATTAAAAGTTTAAACCCACCACAACAAGAAGCCACAACCGTTGTTAATGGTCCTGTGCAAGTAATTGCTGGTGCAGGTTCGGGTAAAACAAGAGTGCTGACAACCAGAATTGCACATTTGATTTATTCAGGAGTGGAACCTTCCGAAATTCTTGCTCTTACATTCACTAATAAAGCCTCCAAAGAAATGACTGCTCGTATTGGGCAAATTCTAAATTATCAGGCTGCTAATCGTATATGGGCGGGGACATTTCACTCCATTTTTGCTCGAATTCTACGATATGAAGCAGAATATTTAAATTATCCTCGCGACTTTACAATTTACGACCAAGAAGATTCCAACTCATTAATAAAGCAAATTATCAAAGATTTGAAATTAAGTATAATGGATATTACTCCTGCATCTATTCACGGTGTAATCTCGCGTGTAAAGAATGATATGGTCTTTGTTGATGAATATAAAAATATTGCTTCCACAAGTTTCGAAAAAGTAGTGGCTCAGGTTTACGAAGAATATCAGAATAGATTACGCGAAAATAAGGCAATGGACTTTGATGATTTATTGCTTAATACTTTAGTGTTATTTACTCAATTTCCTGATGTACTCAAGGAGTACCAAGATAGATTTAGATATATACTTGTTGATGAGTTTCAGGATACAAATCGTCCGCAATATCGTATCATTTGGAATTTGGCAAAAGCACATAGCAATTTATTTGTCGTAGGTGATGATGCACAAAGTATTTACCGGTGGCGAGGTGCCGAAATCAAGAATATTCTCAACTTTTTGAAGGATTTTCCTGCTGCAAAGCAAATTAGATTAGAGCAAAATTATCGTTCAACTTCTACAATTCTAAATGCTGCAAATTCACTTATCGTTAATAATCCCAATCAAATAAAAAAGAATTTATGGACTAATAATGAATCTGGAAATAAAATCGATGTGATTGATGCTGATGATGACAATACAGAAGCAAGTTTGATTGCTAATAAAATTATGCAATTAATTAAGCAAGATATTAAATATAGCGATATTGCAATTCTTTATAGAACAAATGCTCAATCACTTCTTTTAGAAAGATCATTGCGTACATATAATGTTCCGTATCAGATTTTTGGTGGATTGTCGTTTTATCAACGCAAGGAAATTAAGGATGTAATTGGATATTTGAGGTTATTAGTAAATAAAAATGATAGCGTTTCGCTATTACGAGTTATTAACGAACCGCCACGTGGTATCGGCAAAACATCACTTGATCATATAATGGAATATGCCTCCAAAAACCGATTTTCTTTATTCGATGCAATGTCTAACTCAAATGAAATTCAAGCTCTTCAAGCACGAGCGAAAATTACAACGAAGAATTTTACTGAAACGATTCATCGATATAGTGAGCAATTAGAAGATTCAACTCTCGAGGATGTAGTTCCTGCTTTTCTGGAAGCAACTGGAATTTTCCAAATGTACAAAGAAATAGATACTCGGGAAATGACAGAACGTTGGCAGAATATCGAGCAATTAGTCAATGATATTATCTTGTTTGGAAAGGACAATCCTAATCAATCAATTAGTGATTATTTGCAACAAATTTCTTTGCTTACTGATTTTGATACAAAGGAATTTGAGGGTAATAAAATTGCTATGATGACACTCCACACAGCAAAAGGTCTGGAGTTTCCTGTTGTATTTATCGCAGGAATGGAAAAAGGGCTTTTCCCAATTATTCGCTCTAAAAATAGCAAAGAGGAAGAAGAAGAAGAAAGAAGATTATTCTATGTAGGAATTACACGTGCTGAAAAAAGACTATTTTTAACTTATGCAAAAAGGCGAGCAAGATTTGGAGAATATACTTACCAATCACCCTCTAATTTCTTATACGAAATTGATATTAATTTCTTGAATTGGAGTGATTCCCGTAAAAAAGCACCATCATTTTCTCAAAGTCCAAACGACTTTTATAGCAAGAGTGCCAAGCCTAACTTTAAACCGAATACTCCTAAACCAAACATTTATGCTGATAAGCCACATAGTGATAACTACTCACAAATAAGTGATGAGTCTACTTATAAACTCGGTGATATTGTGATGCATTCGTATTTTGGTGAAGGAAAAATTTCTGCAATAAATGGACAGGGTCAATCATTGAAATTAACAATTGATTTTAAATCGGTTGGTCGCAAACAAATTATGGCAGCTTATGCTAAATTAGAGCGATTTAAGTAATCAAACCCAAATCTGTCTAAAAAAACATATTTACTTAAATATAAGACACCTTCAAAAAAAAGGAAGAGCAAGTTATTCTCTAATTTATTTTTTTAAAATAATTAATCTCGAAGAGATGTAATTATTATAGGGGTTCTTTTACGGATAGTTATTTTTAAATTTTAAGATTGTCTGAATACTGATTAAGGAATTCCATTTCGTTGATTGATAATGCACCAATTCCTTTATTGTGAATTTTATCGAGTATGATATTCAATTTCTCCTCGTTTTCTTCGGGGTCGTCAGTAAATTCTAATAATTTCTTGTTCCTTAAATCTTGCGGTCTTATTCTTGCTACTTGTGGACCGGCGTATACTGCTTCGTCAACTAATGAAGACTCCATTTTTTTTACACTTTCACGTGCTTGGGTGAGTATTTGCTTAATTTCATTTATCGATTCGGTATGCTTTTTAGGTAAATAAATTTTTTTAATAAACCAAACTTGCAAAAAGAACAAGCCCGCTATTGCCGAACCAAACATTATTGGAAAAGTAAATGCTGCAATTGATGCAAAATTTGCTTTTTCGTAACTTGGTATTCCAAGAGTAAAAATCATAAGGAAAAATATAAGTACGATATGCACATTTTTAATTATTGGTAGGCGTCCAAGCATAAATCTTTCTTTTGGGAACAAGATTAACGACAAAGTCAATATAAATGATGTGATTGCAGAAATTCCTCGGAAATCAACATTTTGACCCCAAAATAGAACTGTTGCAATTGCTCCTTGCATAGCTATTAATAACGAGAAAAATGCCAGAAAGAACCATCGATTATACATTGAGCGGAGAATCGGGAAGAAAATCAGCAATACTAAACCTAATATTAATATTTGCCAAATTGAGTTTTCTGCTAATGGATAAGAAAATATCTGCCAAAGATAACCTTTGCTTATAAGAATGCTTGGATTGAGCTTTAAATATTCTTCGAATGAAAAATGAAAAAAGAAATTAGCAAGCACAAGCAATGCAAATGGAATATAAAAATATAATGAAAGATTCTTTTTCAAAGTTACCTAAAATACAATTTACATCAAATTTAATATTAAGACGAAATAAAGTTGAAAAAAGTTACTTCACTTTGTTATTTAAGTGAGTTAATCAATTCTTCTACTTTCTCGATGCTCATATTTTCATAATAATCTTCATTGATTGCTATCATTGGAGCACCGCCACAAGCACCCATACATTCCACCTCTTCCAATGAATATCTGCCATCTTCGGAAGCTTCCATATTTCCAATATTCAACTTCTTCTGGAGATGTTCCCAAATTTGCTGTCCGCCACGCAACATACAAGAAACATTAGTACATACTTGGATATGGTATTTGCCCATTGGCTTTTTGAAATACATTGTATAGAATTTAGCAACACCATCAACGTGTGCAGGTGGCAAATTTAGCACTTCAGCTACATAAGCAATAACTTCGGGAGAAATCCAGCCAAATTTTTGCTGGGCTAACCATAATACACCCATTAAAGCAGATTGTTCAGTTGGATATTTTGCTTTTAATTTTTCTATTTCTATAAAGTCTTGTTCGTTAAATTTAATTTCCATAATTCATCAAATTGTAATTTACAAATTTAAGAATAATTATTGAAAAAAATATTATTGCAGCAAAATAATTAATAGACAAAATTGATTGGCAAAATTATTCAAAGAGAGGAATTTGCAATAAAAATTATGTAAAGCCAAAGTTTTTGTGCTTTGCTTATCACATCTACAATAAAAATAAATAATAAAATATTCGTCTGAAAGGAAAAATGAGAGGGAAAGAATGCCAACTATTTCTATGTTTTATGGAATTATTGTTTCAATGTATTATAATGACAACAAACAACAAACACCGCTTAGTACAAGCATGGATTGAATTGCATCGTGACGAATTAATCGCTAATTGGTCTCTTGCTGTTTCAGGGCAAAATATTTATAGTATTGATCCCTTAAAATGAGGCATAAGATGAATCCCAGAGTAACAAAAGTAGAAGCAATCAAAGATTACAGAGTATTTCTTGAATTTAAGAATGGAGAACATAGAATATATGATTTTAACCCATTGTTAGACTTCGGAATATTTAAAGAGTTAAAAGATTTTCATTATTTTAACAAAGTAAAGTTAGAGAATGGAACCATATCGTGGCCTAATGGTCAGGATATATGCCCAGACACGTTATATCTTGATAGCGAGCCAGTAAATTAAGTGAATATTGTGCTATTACCAATGAATCCGTATTTGTAAAGCAATATGCCGACCACACTTCGACTTCGCTCTGTGCAAGTGGAGTAAGAAAATTCGGCTATATGAGAGTTTTGTTCACAAGCATATATCCGCTGTGGAAAGTTTGCAAATCTTTACAATATTTTTTGTAATTTAATGTTTATGTAAATGTCAAATTGTTGGAACATAAAATGAAAACAGTAAAAATTATTTCAAGTACAACATCAATTTCTCAAATTTTAGGATATTCAAAAGTAGACTCTGAACCTATATGTATTGAAACTGAAGATGAAAGTGCAATTTTGCTTTCTAAGGATGTGTGGAGAGATATTGAAGAAACATTAAATTTGCTCTCAATTAAAGGTATGAGAGAATCATTAATTGAAGGCAAGAATACTCCAATTTCTGAATGTTCCTCTGAATTGGGTTGGTAATGTGGAGAATTGTATTTACTAAACAAGCACAAAAAGATGCAGCAAAAATAAAAGTGTCCGGACTTAAACCTAAAGTTGAAGAGCTTTTAACCATAATAACAGCAGATCCATTTGCAACACCTCCAAGCTTTGAAAAATTGCGTGGCGATCTTCTCGGCTTATTTTCAAGAAGAATTAACATACATCATCGACTTGTTTATCAAGTTTACAGAGAAGAGAAAGTCGTAAAGATTCTTAGGATGTGGACACATTATGAGTAGCAATATAAATTCATTTAATAAATTATTCAGCAAGGTGCGAGACTTGTAAAGCAATTTGTATTATTTATTGGATTGAAATTTATTTTCCATTATCAAAGTTATTGCTTGCTTGTAATTTTCAAAAATATCCATTAAATTTTGATTAGATTTCAAGCTATCTGAATATTTTTCAATCGCATCATAGTCATTACGTGCAAATGGACCTGTTAAGGGCATTGTATCTGAATTTATGTTCATAATTATATTCTGCGTTGTTTGTTCTAATAATTTACTCAAAATTCTTTTATCTGATATTCCAATCTCTTGGGCTAATATTTTAGCAAATTCTATTGTTGCCACTGAAAAATTAGATGTAGCAACACACATTAAATGATATAAGGCTCTGTTATTCTTTACTTTTTCATCAAAAAAATATGGCTTTCCGTCTAATTCCGTAATTATATTCTTAATCAATTTTGGATTTGTATTCCCCGAATCTATGCCCCAATATATGTTATTTAGTAAATTATGACTGTTTGAAAAAAAAGTCTGAATTGGATGAGCGGCAAAAAATGAAGTATGGTTATTATTAATTTTGGAAAAAATATCAGAATTCATTAATCCAGAAGTATGAAAAATTACTCTGTAAATAGATTCACTATGTAACACATTAGAAATATCTTCAATTAGGCTGCTTATCTGATTATCGCTTATAGCAATGATAACCACTTCGGAAGCAAAAACTTGGTTTAAATCCGAAGTTAAGAATTGAGGAGGAAATCCAATCTGCTCTGCTTGGGTTCGGGCAAGTTCAAAATTACGAACATAAACAAAATCTAAGAGATTATTACTTCCTAATTTTAAAGCTAAATTTTTGCCTACCTGCCCGAAACCAATTATTGAGTATTTCATTTATTTTATCGGAATAATTTCGAAAGTATCCTTTTTATCAACAATAGTGAATCCTAATTCTGTGATTTGTTTTCTTAAAGCATCAGCAGCTGTGTAATCTTTATTTGCCTTTGCTTCCTTTCTTTTTTCTGCTAATTCAATAATTTCAGTTGGAATAACATACTCTTCCACAATTTTAGGAGATATTTCCCAAACTGCAAAAATATAATTAATTTTTTCAAAATTATTTAATACAATTTTCTTTGATTCATCTGATAATTTATTGGCAGGAAAATCATTGATAAATTCGAATAATCTTGCTAAAGCCTTTGGTGAATGTAAGTCGTTTGCAAGTTCGCTAAAAACTTGATTAGCGGGCAATTTTTCCTCAGCAATAGAAATATTATCAGATTCGGAAGTTTCAAACAATTTGTAAATATAATCTTGAACCTTCAATCTTGCTTTTCGGGCAGATTCTACGCCGTCAAAAGTGAAATTATATTTGGTACTATAATGAGCCGAGAGCATTGCAAGACGAATATCACGAGTGTCTAATCCTTTTGCAACTAAATCACGAATGGTAAAGAAATTCCCAAGAGATTTGCTCATCTTTTTTCCTTCAACTTCAAGAAATTCATTATGGCACCAAAATGGATTTGGGTCTATTCCATAACCTGCTTTGCTTTGGGCTATTTCGTCCTCGTGATGTGGAAATTTCAAATCAACTCCACCTGTATGAATATCAAAAGGTAA
>DYPF01000135.1:5555-7063 GCA_020720105.1 Chloroherpeton thalassium | reverse complement strand
GAAATTATGTACAACAATTGCAAGGTGTAAGGAATCTTATTAGACCAGAAGGTGCAGAAGCTGATTGGGAGCCTGCTAACGCAAATCGCGTTGATGTTAACCAAGTTAATAATGCTATTGTGCGTTACATGAATAATATTCAAAGAGCAGACCGTCCAGGAGCTTATATAATACATGCAATACCATTATTCGACGAGTTTAACTCAATGAAGAATATTCTAGGTGACAAATTACACCAAAAAATAGTAGAATTGCAACATGATATGGATGAGTTGAATGAATTGCAAGTACCAGCAGATATAAGAGATCAGTTGGAAGCATTAGGGAGAAGAAAACAAGCATTAGAACAAATCCGAGAAGGTGCTCGTGGTGACAATTATGCAAACGACTTGGCAGAAGCAAACAACCAAATCGCAGCATTAGAAAGACTGTTAAATCGTGATAATGAATTAGTTAAGAATGCTAACACACAAATTCTTAAGAAGCAATTGCTTGCTAAAATATACAATCCTATGGTGTTATTGAGTCAAGAAATAATAGGTTTGAATGATCTTCCTGCAAGAAATGAAGGCTTAGATCAAGCAGTTGTAAGAGATGTATTGCGTAAGATGACAGTTAGAGCAAGTTATATTAATAAATTGTTAAAACGCACACTTACAGAAATAAACGAAGATAACGAAAATCCCTTACCAGCTTTTTTTCATGGAATTTATAACAGAGAAGGTGGAAATATATATAATGTTGGTGAATTCAATATTTATATTGATGCGCAACTCAAAGATAATATTTTGTTGCATTTTAATAATTTATTAACTGCTCAGAACAGGAATAATATGAATTATGCAGCAAATGCTAAAGTATTGGAGGCACTAGCAGCTGGAGATAACCTACGTATAGATCAAGTATTGGAGGCACTAGCAACTGATGATAATGAAGGTTATGTAGCGATAGAGCAACAGTTCCGCAATCTAGGTTTTGCTGATATACCAGCACGTGATGAGAATAATGCAATAATGGAAATAGACGGCCAACCAGTAATGAGGGCGTTTGTAGACTTTCCAGACTTCGCATACTTAGTGAATTTATTAGCTGAATTAGAAATAGCTAATAGACCTTCTGCATTAGAAGCCTTAGCTCCAGCTCAGCAACAACATCAACATGATGATGACGATGATGGTGGAGAAAACAATAATCACCATCCAGCTCAACAAAATAGAGATAATAATCAACCAGTTGACCCAGAACATAGACCAGCTATAAATCCACAAGATCCACTAGCTGGCCAAGGCGGAGGAAATGCTCTACAAGTTCCACAACAAGTAGCTGTTAATGGTGGTGGCGCAGTTGCCGGTGCCGCAGCAGTTAATGATAACCAGCAACCTGCAATTAATAATGGAAATGTAGTACCTGGAGCAGCAGGTGGTCACCATATAGTTCCACAAGAACATGATGGAGAAGTAGTACCCCCAGTTGCACCAGTAGTAGTAGAAGTACCTGTTCCACAAGTA
>DYPF01000135.1:0-5455 GCA_020720105.1 Chloroherpeton thalassium | reverse complement strand
GGAGTTCAAAATCAACAGCAACAACATCAAAATGATGATGGAGAAGTAGTACCCCCAGTTGCACCAGTAGTAGCTGTAGAAGTACCTGTTCCACAAGTAGGAGTTCAAAATCAACAGCAACAACATCAAAATGATGATGGAGAAGTAGTACCCCAGTTGCACCAGTAGTAGGCAAAAAAAATCCAGTTGCACCAGTAGGAGGTAATGGTAACGGTAAAAAAGCTGCACCAGCAGGAGGTAAAGGTAAAGGTAAAGGTAAAAATGTGCCAGGAGTTAAAAATCCACCAGCTCAACCTGCACAACACAATAATGACGAATAAACAAAAACACACGCTTTGAACATTAATTAATTTATTTTTAAGAAAAAGGGGTATAATCAGCCATGAGCAAGAAAATATTAATTTTACATGTTCTTTTTTATATTCAAAGTTTGCCCAATAATACATTAATTGATGGCAAAAATATACATAACTCTTTTAGTCCTTCCCAAAAACATGTATTAAGTGATGATGCTCAATCTTTACATGAATTAAGCGCTCAACTGTCTTGTGCAAATAATAATTTGAGTATTGTTTGTTCTGATTTAGAGAAGGCTCTTAAAACCTATCATGATGAAGCAATACTGTTGGATGTTGGAACATTTGCTAGGAAAAAACGCTTTTTGCTTAACAGAAGAAAAAAATTACAAACACAAATAGACAAAGCTTTTGCTGACATTATTAATTCACAGACAGATAAGCAAGTTGCTACTTGGGTACGTGATCAATTGACAGCTGCTTGCCCTATGCCAAAGAATATTAAAACTAATCCAAGTGTCATGGTTGATGTTAGTGATTATTTGCAAATGGATTTATATGAACGATTTTTATTTTTGTCACAAGGGCACGAATTATCTGATTTATGTGAAAATATGCTTGCAAAATATTTGCAAATGAGTCAGCTTTTACCATCTTTAGCACAAGAATATAATGCTAATTTAAATTCTATAACGGCAATCTTACGAAGAACAAATATGCTAATGAGTCAAAGGAATGTGTTGGGAGTGTTAAAAAAGAGGGTAAAAATGTTGAAGGATTTGTCCTCTTATGCAAAAAAACACAATATACCTGTGTCTACTTTTGTTGAAAAGCAATATGAAGAGAGTATGGCAAGTGCTGGTAATAGCTATGATAAATTTGATGACAACTCATACATCAACAGTTCGGATAGATGTAATAATCCAAATACTTCGGATTATATGCAGGGCGCTTACAGGGTAAATAATGTAAGGAATGCATATGCCAACAGTTCTAATAGTTCCTACACCACCAATGCAAATGATTCGGACTATATCCAACATAAAACTGGTGCTTACAGAGTAAATAATGTAAGGAATTCATATGTCGCCAATGCAAATAATTCGGATCATACCCAACATAAAACCGGCGCTTACATGGTAAATAATGTAAGGAATTCATACATCAACAGTTCGGATAGATGTAATAATCCATACGCCACCAATCCAAACACTTCGGACTATATGCAATATACAAATGGTGCTTATAGGACAAATAATGTAAGGAATTCATATGTCGCCAATGCAAATAATTCGGATCATACCCAACATAAAACCGGCGCTTATGGGACAAATAATGCAAGGAATCCATACACCACCAATTCGAATAGAGCTAATAGTTCCTACACCTCTAGTGTAAATAATTCGGATCATACTCCATATACTAATATTTTTGAGATGGTAAGTAGGGTAATGAATAAGTCAAATATCACCCACTCTGATAGAGCCAATATCGCCAGCTCTGATAATGCAAATGCCACAGCTAGCTTTACTAGGACAGGTGATACAAGGGATAACTCACATATCGCCAGCTCTGATAATGCAAATATGTCAAAATATCGTGATTATATTTTCCACACCACTAGCTCTGATAATCCGCTTTATGCAAGATTTACATCAAATAATAAAAAATTAGATATGTCAAATGTTGTTGATTATAACTCTTTTATGCATTTTGTGACCAAGCAGTTTTATGAAGCAGGTGAGACAAGTGCCAAAGAGAGCGCTAGAGCGAGAGCTAATGCTAAAGAGAGAGCTAATGCTAGATATAGTGCTAATGCTGCGCGTGACACAAAAAATGTGTCTAATAGGCATGTTGCAAACGTAGGTTATTTCGAAGTTATTTACAATGGTAAAACCAGGATTTTTTACGGCACATCTAATGTTGGGTTAGGTTTTTTCGAAAATATGTTTAGTGGTTTTTCTAGTTTGCTTGATTCTATGTCTTTGGATAATGAATATATAATTCCTAATGGTGTTCATGCGAATAAAATTGCTCAGGCGCAAAGAAAAAAAGAACAATCTTCTTTAGAAGCTTCTGAATTGTTATCTAAGCAAAAAACTGCCTATATAAATGAAAAAATCAATCAGTTGAATGATGTTTGTTTGCCTGAATTGTTAAAGCTAGAAAATGACTTAATGGCAACTTTAACATCATATATGAAACAAATTCCCGCTCTAAATATAAACAAAGCTTTCCAAATAAAGGATTATCTTTCATTAGAGCAATGGTCTGCTTTTGATTTGACTGGTTGTATAGATAAAATCAATCAAGCGGGAGTATCATTTAAAACGAATTGGGCTAAGCAAAATGACAAAGTGCAACAATTATTGAAGGAAATAGAGCAATTTGTTGATGCAAAAATTATTAGTAATTTCAAAAAAGATATTGCTGATAATTTTTCTCAAGTAGAGCAATCAGTTGATCTAATTAAAAAACTTGTTCATATTATTTTGATTAAAAATAGTCAGTCTGTCAATTTTAGTGATCTGTTGCAAGCATTAAATCCTGCGAATTTGAGGCAGAATGCTGAATTAATCAATCAATGCTATAGTGAAAAATTAGGTTTAGAATTTAGTTTTAGTAAGGTTGCTATTGAATTTATTTTACAATATGCAAATTTCTTTAAAGAAAACGATTTGGATAAAAATAGCGTATTAGTTTGGAAACAATTTATTACAACAATTACTCCTATTTATAATCAGTTGGTATCTTATGCTAAGTGGTTAGATGTAAAAAATGATGATTTAGAATTCTTAAATAATAAAGTCATAAAGACATTTTTCCCATATTTATCCAAATATACAAAGGATTTTTTGCATTCTGAAAATTTATATAATGCAAAATTACCAGATTTTGTGCTAGACCCTAGTTGGTTAGTTGAAATTAATGCCATTTTAGACAATATTGATCAATATTATTTTGAGAGAAAATATGCTGATAAAAATTATCTAATAGAAGAAATTGATGATAATGTAAATGTAAATGAAGTGAATGATGTTGTAATTTAAGCTATAAATAATTATCAATAAACGCTGTGTGTGCCAATGCTGCATGTGATCGTAATCTGAGTTACAAAAATATAAAAGCTTTTTATCAACAAATATTGCTTGTGTAAATTTTGCATGTGATCGTAATCTGATCTGCAAAAATATAAAAGCTTTTTATCAACAAATATTGTTTGTATAAATTTTGCATGTGATCGTAATCTGAGTTACAAATAATTATCAACAAATGCTGTCTGTGCCAATGCTGCAAATAATAACTTACTCTGAGCTATAAATAATTATCAACAAATGCTGCATGTGATCGTAATCTGAGTTGCAAATAATTATCAACAAATGCTGCATGTGCCAATGCTGCAGATGATAATGTAATCTGATCTGCAAAAATATAGAGGCTTTTTATCAAAAGTGCAAATGCTGCATGTGATCGTAATCTGAGTTGCAAATAATTATCAACAAATATTGCTTGTGCCAATGTTGCAAATAATAACGTAATCTGATCTGTAAAAATATAGAGGCTTTTTATCAAATGTACAAATACTGCATGTGATCGTAATCTTATCTGTTAATAATTATCAACAAATATTGTATATTCAAATACAGCAAATAATAACGCACTCTGATCTGCAAAACAAAAAAAGAATAAAATTGTTTAATTGTTTTAAAAAATTAATAATTTATGAGTTTTCTATTGAAAATTTGTGCCTGTTAATATATTATTAACATGGAGACGAGAGTGAATAAAAAAACACTATCATTATTATTAATTTGCAATTATATGCATGCTAAAGAACCATTGCATATACAGCCAAATACCGACTTTGTGCAGATGGATTCTGTTAAGATGACTCAGGCGGAATATTTACAGCCAAAAAATCCTGTGCAAAACTCAGCTTTACAAGCACCATCTTTATCACCATCTTTATCTGAAACAGCTGTACCTAACTCAGATTTACAAGCATTTAAAGATATTATGGTAAATGATGTAGTTAAAACATTACTAGAAAAATTATCTGATTCTCAAAAGTTATTATTTTCTAAAATTAGTAACAGATATGTATTTTTGAATAAGTTAGCCACTTTGTTGCAAAACAGAATAGATTTTGCTAATGATTATCCTACAGAAAAATTAGCCGAATTGACTCTTAACACTGCTGCATTAAAAGCTGAAAAAACTATGTGGAACAATATATTAGCTCGTAAAACCAATCAGATTCAAAAAACACAAGGTAAATTTAGTCCAAAAGAAAAAAAAGCTTTAAGAAAACATTTGCAATCAGCTGCTAGTTTTAATGAAGCTAAAGAAGAAGTATGGGCTAAAATGAATATTGCTACAATACAAAAAAATATAGCACAATATGCACAATATGATATATTGGCTGCTTTGCAAAAAATATCTACTTTATCCTTACAAGAAGCAGATTTAGTAAAAACTTTTGTCAGTAAATGGGATGAAGTATGTTTGACATTGCCTGCTTTAGCTTCTAAATATAATGAAATTAGACAGCATGCAAATAATGTTTTATCACACAAAAACAAGCATGATGCTTTAAAAGATGATGTGCAAACTCTAATAACAAGAAATATTTCTTTGAGAGCATTGATGTTGAGATCTAAAAAAGAACATAAAAAAGTTGTGGATATTTTGCTTCCTGTTGAAGTTCCTACTCCTACTTCATATGTATTTATGCCTCAGGTTTTGGGTAATATTACACCTAATAAGAATGATATCGCCTCTGATAATTATTCTAGGGATGAAGCGTATCTTATAAAGCAATTGCAAAACGAACTAGCCCGTGTGAATGAGGGTGTAAGGCAACAGCAGAATGTTGAACTAGCTCGTGTGAATGCTGAAGTAAGGCAACAGCAGAATGTTGAGGCTGAGAGATTAGCAGCAGAGCTTGCTGTGCAAATTGCTCAGGCTGATGCTGTAAGGCAAGAGAATGCAGAATTAGTTCGTGTATTGGATGATCTAAGGCAACAGAATGAGGAAGGGATTCGTGCTCGCGATGCACAAGCTGCTCAGATGGAGGCTTTAAACCAACAGAATGAGGAAGTATTGCGTGATCGTGCTGAACAAGCTGCTCAGGCTGATGCTGTAAGGCAAGAGAATGC
>DYPF01000134.1:2589-7065 GCA_020720105.1 Chloroherpeton thalassium | reverse complement strand
GAAGAAAAAGACAGCGACACCAAAAATGACTGAGAAAATGGTTTGAGAATAAAAAAAGAAACAACAATGAAAGGAAAAAATGAGTATTTTGCAACCAATCGAGAAAAAAGCGGTAAATTTATCAATGTTTTGCTTATTGAATTTTATAAAAATACAAGTAAACATTAAAGAAAATGAAGAAGTTAGAACTTATATTTTCCGAATTAATGGAACTTTGTAACGAATTGGTAAAAGATTATGGCAAAAGTTTCGTTTTCATCTATAAAAATTTTAAAGTTAAAAGATGTAGTGGCTTATTTAGATAAAATAGGCTGGTTTAATTAATTTCTATGAAAAACACAAATCAATCACAATTTCCATGCTTTAGACAAGTGATTAATGAAATTGTTGATCGATTAGGGAAACCCTTTCCACTTAACGATACGGATATTTCTGAAATAAAAAATCAAATCACAACGCAAATAAATAGTTCAATATCCCAAATTAATAATAAATTTTACCTAATAGTACGAATTAATGGAGATATCATTTTCAGTCATAATGCTGAAAAATACCTGAATTTGGATAATGGTTATCGTGTGGAAGATTTTTTTGAATGTATTGGCATTAAAAAAGGGAATAAATTAATGCTCCAAGATTTTCTTTTATGGGCTCGTGCTGCATATATTTTATCGGAAAAAATTCTTTTTGATTTTGATCCGAAAAGACTTGCTTATAAAATAGAATTTCCTTTATTATTTAAAGATGGTACTCATTATTGGGTGCAACAAGACAGCCGACCTTTTGAACTTGATTCGATTGGGAAATTGATATCCCATATAAATTGTTACACAGTTATGCGCCGTAACACAAAAGCCATTGCAGAACTCTTGCATGCTGAATTTTATTACGATGAACTTTACAATGAAGAGATGTCAAAAGCACTTTCTAACATACGTTTTGTAAATCATTTTTTTCAACCAAAATCAATCCAGAGAGATATCTTATATTTCTTTTATAACACCCCATCCTCCACCGTAAAAGAGTGTGCTGAAAAATTAAAATATCCATTAAATACCGTCAAAAAATACATCTCCGACAGCCAACGCAAACAAGGAATTATTGATATGGCAAAAGTTTCGTTTCCATCTATAAAAATTTTAAAGTTAAAAGATGTGGTGGCTTATTTAGATAAAATTGGCTGGTTTAATTAAAAATAATGGACTATTCTATGTTTTATTAATTTGATTGTAATATTTCGTTCGTTTATTATTATCACAATTTTGAAATTTTTGTTTTCAGAAATGCAAAGTTTTTTCATTGTGGATTTGACCTAATATTAGGATCAGTTTTTTATTCATAAATGATATCATAATAAAATAATCCATTTTTGTTTGAAGTTCTTCTATTTTTAGATTATTTGGGTATAAAATTATAGATTCTTGGGTATAAAAAGCTGAGGTTCTTTTTTTTGTAATTGTTTAACAATAACTTTGTCTTATAACAAAAATAACGAATATATGAAAACAAAAAAATTACTTTTTATTTTGATTGCCTTTTGTGGTTTCTTTTTTAATACTGCAATTACAAATGCACAACCAGGGTCATTTAGTCTAATTTTACCGACAAATGGTAACAATGCTAGTACTTTACCTTATTTTGATTGGGCTAATTCAACAAATGTAACATACTACCAATTATATGTTGATGGCATTTTAAAAAAGGATAATATTACAAATAGTTATTATCAATTACTTTCTGGTGAAGAAATAAGTCAGGGTATGCATACATGGTATATAAATGCTGTAGGTACTGGAAATACACAATCTAACGAAACATGGAGCATACTTGTTGATGCAACTCAACCAACCGCATTTAACTTAGTTTCGCCTACCAATAATTCGTGGACAACCAGTTTGCAACCCACCTTAACATGGAGTGCTTCAAGTGATGCAAATAGCGGTTTGGCAAAATATCAACTTTGGATTGATGGAAGTTTAAACAAAGACAATATTTCTGCCTCAGCAACTTCTACAACATCTGTGAGTAATTTATCAAATGGTACTCATACTTGGATGATAAAGGCAATTGATAATGTTGGAAATGTTAGAAATTCAACGCAAACTTGGACGGTAAAAGTGGATAATTTGCCACCTGGAACAGTTGATAATTGTGCTTATTTTGATGGAACGAATGATTATGCTCAAACTTCTAATCAAGTTGCTTTTGGTAATATAAGGTGTATGGAAGCATGGATAAAAATAAGTGTAGGGGTTAGTAAAGGAATAATTTCTTCTAATGGTATGGTGCTTAGATTGGATGCGTCAAACAAAATACAGTATGATTATTATATTGGAGGGAATAATTCTAACCATAAAACGTCAGTTTCTATTATGCCAATTGGAGTATGGACACATGTTGCTGTTGTACATGACAATATAAATGGAACGATTAAATTATATATTAATGGTATTCTTGATGCAAGTTTCTCTGGTATCTCAGCGGTAATTGCTGGCAGTAGTAAAATTAATATTGGCCGTATTCCAGCTTGGGTATATTTTAATGGTTATATTGACGAAGTCAGAATGTGGAATTGCTCAAGAAGTCAATATGAAATTCAATCTAATATGAATAGCGTTATTGAAAGTTCCTGCCAAAACAATCTTTTAGCGTACTACAGGTCAAATGATAATATAGGATCTGCTACAATGGGAGATTTTTCATCGAATGGAAATAGTGCTATTATGACAAATGGTGCGTATTTCATTAAATCGACAAAAACAAATGAAATACTTGGTGGGTTAACAAATCTTAAAACACCAACCTGTTCTCAATTTATTCAAACAAATCTTCCTTCTTTCTTATGGGGCAAAGCAACTGATATTGGCATAGGATTTCAAAAGTTTCAATTGTTTATTGATGGTAATATGGTTAATGATAATCTAAGCGATTCAACATGCACTGTTACGAATCCGTTAACTTATGGCTCACACACTTGGTTTGTAAAAGGTTTTGATTCGCTGGGGACAAATCAATTGACATATTCAAGAACTTTTTATATAGACAATGCCAAACCTAACGCATTTAACTTAACCACCCCAACAAATAATCAAATTGTAAATTTACCCACTCCAAATTTAACGTGGCAGGCAGTTACTGATAGTATTGGTGGAAGTGGAATGAGTAAATATCAATTATGGATAAATGGTGTTAAAAACCGAGATAGTATTCCTATTTCGCAAACAACAGTTGCTCCTAGCAGTGCATTGCCTCAAGGAGTTTACACCTGGTATATCAAGGCTTTTGATAATGTAGGCAATATTCGACAATCAACCCAAACATGGACTTTTTATGTTGACTGGGAAGCTCCTGTCGATTTTACTTTAATAGAACCAACCGATAATGCAACGCTTGCTGATCCCAGACCATTATTTAAATGGCATCCTTCGTCGGATATTGGAAGCGGTTTAGATAAATACGAATTATGCATTTCTGGACAAACACCAATTGTAATTTTTTCAACCGATACTACACATATATTAACATTTGATTTGCCTAATGGTGCTTACACGTGGTATGTAAAAGCGTATGATGTAGCAGGAGCTTTTACTAGTTCTAATACTCATAATTTAACTATTGCTGTTCCATTACCAAGCCAAGCAGCTACACCAACTGGTACTAATGAATTTTGTGTAAATGCGGAAAATTCAGATTATACAACTACTGGAGCAACTAATGCTACTTCATATATTTGGGAAATTACACCTTCGGGTGCAGGTATTATTAGTGGAACTGGTTTAACAGGCACTGTAGATTGGGACAATACTTTTGCTGGCACTGCTCAAATTACAGTAAAGGGTCATAATGTTGCAGGCGATGGTGTAGTTTCTAATTCAAGTTCAGTTACAATTTATCCTGCAACTATTGCAGGTTCAATAAATGGAGGTAGTAGTATATGTGTTGGTAGTCCAACTGGAACTCTTGTTTTAAGTGGATATACAGGAGATATTATTAAATGGCAAAAAAGAGTAAATAGTGGTTCATGGTCTGATATTTTAATTACATCAACAACTTATAGTGAAACACCTGCAACAATTGGTATTTGGGAATACCAAGCGGAAATAAAAAGCGGTGTTTGTTCTTCATTATTTTCAGATGTAGCTACTGTTAATGTTGGCGATATTCCAGCAAATGCAGAAATTATAAGCGGTTTAACTACAGTTTGCCAAGGACAAACTGCTGTAAACTATACAATTCCATCTATTTCAAATGCGACATCATATATTTGGACTTTACCAAACGGAGCAATAGGAACAAGTTCTACCAACAGCATATATGTAGATTATGGAACTTCTGCAATTTCTGGCGACATCACTGTAAAAGGAAATAATACCTGTGGTGATGGTGTAGTTTCAACGCTTGCAATTACTGTAAATCCTTTACCAGCAAATGCAGAAATTATAAGCGGTTTAACTACAGTTTGCCAAGGACAAACTG
>DYPF01000134.1:0-2489 GCA_020720105.1 Chloroherpeton thalassium | reverse complement strand
GAAATAATACCTGTGGTGATGGTGTAGTTTCAACGCTTGCAATTACTGTAAATCCAAAACCTCCAACTCCTATAATATCATTAAATGGTTATATATTACATTCTGATGTTCCTATTGGCAATCAATGGTACAACCAAAACGGTTTAATTATAGGTGAAACAAATCAAGATTACACAGTAACAATTGACGGTGATTATTATGTAATAGTATCTTCGTTGGGTTGTAATTCAGACCCTTCAAATACAATAAATGTAACGGTTACAGTAATTGAGTTGGTTGCTGATAGTAAGGTAATAAAAGTATATCCTAATCCTGTTTCAAATGAACTAATAATCGAAATAGAAGGCAATTCTGACAAACTGGATTTTGAAATATTTAATGCAATTGGACAAGTTGTCTTTAAAGGAAATTTTGTTGAAAGAACAACTGTTCAGACAAGTAATTTTGCACATGGTGTATATCTGATTAAACTTGAAAATGGTAAAACGGTTGAATTTAAAAAAATAATAAAAGAATAGTCAACACACACAGGCTGGCACATTGTCGGGTCGCTCAAAGCCAACGCTAAAGCCATAACCCGCCAAAGAGCCAGCCTGTTTTCAACGCTTTTTTGCCGACACTAAAAAAAATAAATCTTTTAAGACAGAAAAAACGGAATGACTGAATTGAAAAATTATCTCAAACCATTGACAGACAGCAAGTACGCCCAGTTGGTAACATGTGGTATATTTTATTGCCGAGATAGTGCTGATATCAAGGTCTGTGGCTAGCTTCAAACTTTATCGTGGTTTGACAGTGAAGTGCTCCGAAATCGGCAACAAAACATACCGCTGTCCGTTACCCAACATAAAAAGAATAAAATAGACAAATTAATTATTAACTTTTAAAATTAAATGACATGAAAATTACAAACACAGTATTCCGGGTAAAACTATCCGGTGGAATTATCGGTGCACTCGCAGCAAATCCAAAAGGAAAACTGCAGAAGAAAATAATAGAAATGAATGAAGACGGTTATCGTGTTGGACAGGTACTACCTGATGATACAGGTAATATTTTAGTGCTGTTATTAAGATTAATACTTCTTATATTAACTATTGGATTATGGACAATTGCTAATGGTTATTACATTATTGGTGAAAAAAGAACAGAATAATTTATTTATTAAATTCTAAAAGCATATTCTTATGGAAGAGTTTATAGACAGCTATATACTTGACAATACGACAATAGGATTTCATAAAGGTAAAGTATTCAGAGTAAAGTTATCCGGCGGTATAATTGGTGCATTTGCGGCTAATCCAAAAGGTAAATTACAAGAAAAATTTACTGAAATGAATTCTAATGGCTATCGTGTTAGTCTTGTTACACGGGATAAAACTGGCAACCTGCTTGTTTTCCTTCTACGATTAATTCTATTAATAATTACGCTAGGTATATGGACAATAGCGAATGGTTATTACATTGTCGGAGAAAAAAATGACGAGCAGGAATCAACGGATAGTAATGTGTTAGAGTCATCAAGTACAGGTTTAAATATTTTGAATTATGTTAAGTCGTTTTTCAAGAACTTATCTCAAAAAAACTGGATGATACTCAATACTATTTTAAGTACTTTATTGTTTATTTATGGTATAATTATTGGCATTCTAGCATTTCTTTATTGGAGGAAAAGTGATATTGCTTTAGCAAAAAAACTATTAAAACGTAGTTTCATAGTCTGGCTTGCTTGGGCATTAATTCTTGGTAGTTTTTTTATATATAACTATTTTTTACATCATCAGCAAAACAATGAAGAAGTATTATTGCAATATGCTGAAAAATCACCTGAATTTCATGATGATTATAGTGAAATTACAGGAGATACTGAGCAACTTACAGATACTGTCACAATTGCTGATTATTCAAAACTTCAAGGAGAATGGGTAGGTAAATTCGATAATAAGGATTTGCTTATTGTTATTGAAAATATTAATAAAGATATTGCAATTGGATATAATGTTGTTGATAATAATAAACGTACAGTAAGTGGTACAATAATAAATGATACGGATAATTATTACATTGACCTCAAAGAACCTGGTGATGATAAATGGGATGGCATATTTAAACTTAGTTTCGATAAAAATGCCATAAGCGGGAAAGGTGAATGGGCTTCAAACAATGGAAAATTACTACGAAAAATAACTATTGAGAAAAGAAGGTAGTTAATTTTCTGAGAATAATTATCCATAAACTCATTGTGAAATAATATTTACGTTGGGTAACATTTTGTATAAGTAATGGCAGGTGATGTGGTATATTTCAAGGTTTGTAGCCCGTTTAAACTGCGTAGTGGTTTGACAGTGAAGTGCTCCGAAATCGGCAACAAAACATACCGCTGTCCGAAGTGTCGAAATGTGGTGCATTGAGATGCACTGAGTTTGCCTGCGCTGGACACTACGATGCACTGAGCGTAGTCGAAGTGTTGAAATAATGATACAAAGTTT
>DYPF01000456.1 GCA_020720105.1 Chloroherpeton thalassium | reverse complement strand
CCTTGGATTGCCGATGCCGATATTACTATGATAAATTTGGAAAGTTGCATTTCCAATCGTGGCTCCAAAGTTGAGAAGGAATTCAATTTCCGTATGAAACCTAAATACTTACCTGTACTCAAGTTAGCAGGTATCGACATCGTAAATCTTGCCAATAACCACACAATTGACTATGGCAAAATTGCCTTTGAAGACACTTTTCACTATTTAGATTCGATGGGCATTAAGTACACGGGCGTGGGAATGAACCTGAGCGAAGCCCGCAAACCTGTGATTGTTGATGTTAAAAACAAGAAAATTGGCTTTTTGGGCTATTCATTTGCTTTCCGAGCTTACGATAATAGCTTTGGCACTGCTCCGATAGACACAAATATAATCAAAGAGGACATTGCCAATTTACGTAAAAATGAAAAAGTTGATTTTGTGGTAATTAATTTTCACTGGGGAGTGGAGGGCAACAATTATCCTGAATTATTGCAGCAGATTATTGCCCGAAGTGTGATTGATAATGGTGCAGATTTGATAATTGGTCATCATCCTCACGTTATGCAAGGCATTGAAAAATATAAAGATAAGTACATTGTTTATTCATTAGGAAATTTTATATTTGGTGGAAATTCTCGCAAAAAACATTATACATTTTTATATAAAGTTGAAATTAATCAAGATAAAATTGTTCCGCAAATTATTCCAATAGTAGTCAAAAACTTTGCTGCCGAAGAGTTGCCAACACAAACACAAGACAGCATTTTGAACTTAATAAATAAATATTCAAAAGATTTAACCAAAAATAAATAGAAAGAATATGAAAAGAGATGTATATATTGCAATTATGATGATACTCCTAAGTATGGGTATGCTTTCCTTAATGCCAAGTGAGCAAAAGGACGCATCGGAAACAGTATTTTATACAACTTTTGGCATTGTATCATTAACATCGGCAGTTATCATCTCGTATTTCTTCCTTAAGTCCCAAAAGAAAAGGAAAGATAATATTTTTCTAAATAAATTTTATGTCTATTTAGAGAAAAATAATTATAGTGCTTCTGTCATTGAATTTTCTGTTTTTGCAGGTCTTCCACCCGAAAAAGCCCGTGAAATTATCGAAGATATTGCAATAAAATCAGGCATTTCGCCCGAAATTGATGAAAATGGAAGGATTTCCTATAAGTTTAAGTGAGCTAATTTTCATCATCCACCAAAAATGCTGTTTAATAAGTCAAGAACCGCTCAATTTGTGGTTCATATAACCTTGCTCCCATATTCATTTATTCACTCACTTTCTATTTTTCCAATAATTTGGTTTTCGTTTGAAATGCGCAAATGCCAATATTTTGA
>DYPF01000455.1 GCA_020720105.1 Chloroherpeton thalassium | reverse complement strand
TGGAATTGGAGGACATCTACACTTTGTTGGATGTTACTTTGGAAAGAGACTATTTTAAAAAAAGAATAAAGATTAGAAAAAGCACCCTAATCAAAATTCTATTATTGATGGGCCAGGAGTAGTGAATCCTATGCCATACCCATAGCCAAATCCCATTATTGGTGGACCTGGAGTAGTTAATCCAATGCCCATAAATCAAAACTATTTATAAGCAGGAAAGCATCATCCTGATACAATTAATTGATAAGATTATCAAATGATCAATCCAACTGGATTTTATAAGATAACTAAAATCAAGGGATGGCAAAATAATTTTGCTGTTGGGTTATAAATATTTTATAATAATGCATCATGTGGCCCTAAGATTGGTTCATCTATTCAAGGGATGAAAGAATTAGTTTGATAATTATAAGGAGGAGAATAAGTAATATCTATTTCAGGAAGATATGGTGATGTGATGGATCATGTAATTTTCAACATTTCTTCTGGAAGAAAATTTATAGTAGGAACTAGTTAGGGTGGTCAACCATTCCACATTTAAATTCCAGGTATGAAAGTTCAAAATATTAGATTTGGATACAAAACTCATTTACACTGGATCGGAGCATTCTTTACTCCAGCAATAGTTACAAATCCAATGATTGGAATGCCTAATCCTATGATTGGAATGCCAAATCCAATAATTCCAAATCCTATAATTGGAATGCCAAATCCAATGATGGCATATCCTGTAATAAGATAAATTGGTAAAATTAGACCAAATACAAAAGTAATTGAAGATTTTTCATCAATGAACCCTCAATTATTAAAGAGATTAACAAAGATTAAAGCATGGTAAAATCTATATGCTCTTGGATTTTAAATTTTCTACGATGGAGCAACAAGTGGAAAGCATTGAGGAACAAGCCATTAGGGCTGAAAATAAATTCATACAGATTTAGATTCATCTGAGCAAATACTTTCAGTAAGCGGAAAAGCAGGTGACTGAATTGACTAGATAATATTCAACATAAGCTCAGGAAGAAAATTTATTGTTGGGCAAAGTTAGGGTGGACAACCATTCCATTTATAAGTTCCAGGATATTGTGTAAAAGCAATTTCATTTGGAATTGGAGACTATGTTCATTATATTAAAGTATTCTTTGGTCCTTTACCTATGTAGCAAAATATGTATCAATAGCAACCTTTAATGGGACAAGGAAATCCATATCCAAACATGCAGTATCCTCAGCAACAATTCCATTAACTAAACTAATTAATATATTGCAATTTATTAAATTATAATTAATTACTCAATCTTTTAATGAGGGGTTTTGGGGTTTTGGGGTTTTGGGGTTT
>DYPF01000454.1 GCA_020720105.1 Chloroherpeton thalassium | reverse complement strand
ACTGTTTTATTGACAATGAGCCTATTGATGATGAAAAGAATATTCATTTTGACCATATTGACCCTTATGCAAAAACAGAAGACTCTTCACTTGATAATATTGCAGCAGTTTGCAAGAATCACAATCTTGCAAAGAAAGATATGTCTCTCACAGAGTATCGTGACAAATTATCGATAGAAAAACTATTTAAAGGTAAAGAAGAAGTTGGCAAACAATTAAAACTAAATGATGTATTAGATGCCAAATTTTATCTTGAGTACGGGTTCATTGTTAAATATCAATATGATGAAGCAAGTGAAGAAATTTCAGTTAAATACTTCGTTGACAGCAAACAGACAAATCTTCCGAAGATTAAGAAATATCCTGTATTTACTTGCCCAATAACAAATATGAAATTTTTCTATGCACAAGTTCCAGTAGCAAATGTTATAAATGATGGCAAGGAAGAATCAGATATTGAGTTGCAACCAAGACCATTAATTATTGACCATTTCTGGAATCTTTATCGTCATTTAAGAGTAAACACTCAATTGCAGCCTTCAATATGTAGAATAGATGGTGAAAACGCAATATTCATATTTGATGGACAGCATAAAGCAGCAGCAAAAATTTGGGCAGGTGCTAATTATCTTGATGCTAAAGTTTTTATTGAGCCTGATGTAATTAAATTGATGAAGACAAATCTTGTTGCACACGACAAACTAAAGCAATTGAGATTCTATTCTTCAATTCTGGCTGACAAATTAGCTCAAATATATGGAGTCAACTGGCAAAAATATATTGAGACCGCAGATAAAAAATCAGAAAAAGGATTTTGCAATTTTGTAAAATATTCCGAAACCAGTACAGACGAGAATCCAACGAAACAGATTGAAGCATTTATAGTTGAATCAATTTTAAAACACGAAGAGAACGATTTTCACCCATATATTGCTCCAGAAAACAAGACAGGTAAACAATATGCAATTAGCCGAGATTCACTCAAAAAATACTATTTCAGGTATTTTGTTACAAGTCCTCCTTTAGATGTTGAGATTGACAGCAAAGATGATTTTAGAAATCAAGAGATTGAGAATAATGTTAAGTTGTTAAATATTCTAGCAGAAAAAACCCTAATTGACAAATGGAATCCTGATTCAAATTCAGACGACCATAGAAAAGCTGATAGAATTTATCGGGCAGGTTCAATAATGGCTTGGTTTCCAATGCTTAGAAATGTTATTTTTAATAAACTTGATTTGATTAATCCAAACGAATCGTCAAGAATATTATTTAGAAATATACCAACTGAGAAGTGGGATTTGATTGCAAAATTTGTTGAAAAGATGTTTTCACATAA
>DYPF01000453.1 GCA_020720105.1 Chloroherpeton thalassium | reverse complement strand
TCTTCAGGATTACCATCTGTCAATATAGCCACTTTGCAGTTTTGGGGCATATAGGCAGATTGTGCAATATTTACACTTAGTGTATTATTTTTAACGTATTCATCTGTTGTATTGTTTGGGTTTTCAATAATCACAGAGATATTATAGCTGCTTTCGGTATCAAATGAAATTGGATTTAATTCAACAATTTCGGATTCAAGAAGATTGAGATTCCCTGACCAATTATAAATTGATTCTTCGCCTCCATTAACCGAATATTTTATAACCGCCGATGTGATAGGGTCTACACCTTGGTTTCTGATAGTGATTTTTGGACTAACTGAATTATTACATAGAATCTGTGGTGTTTCTATATCTAATACTGCCATATCTACATTATAATTAGGAGCAAAATTTTCATTGGTGCCATACCCAGATTGTTCCACAGCATGAGATGATCCGTTAGTTTGAATAAATCCAATCAGACCTATTTCATTGATATCATAAAATCCGAATACATCCCATGTGAATTGAACAATAATATAATCATTTTCTTCCCATGTAGCCGGGAGGCTTGTACCACCTGAAGATGGAACCAATGCTTTCAGAACATTGTAAAAATCTTGTTCCCCATTTGGTTGTGGATTAGGTAAATGAATATGTTTTTCAATTACAGCGAGAAAAAGATTTGCATCAAGATTCTCAACAGGTTCAACCGCAGTAATCATTGCTGTTACTAACAATTGATTTTCGGAATCATTCAATTGATAGTTCAATTGTAATTCAAAACTTGATGGGGCATTATCATAGGCATTTTGAACAATATTTATTAATGAATTTACATTATTCACATTCCCGGTAAACCTGTTGCCATCAATAGCAGCATAGGGTATGCTGTTAACTCCATAAACGCCACGACGTGCATTATTATCTCCAGGATTGTTCAGATACATTGGATCGTTAGCTGCCGGCCAGCTCATATGATATTGAATGCCAACAACAACATTGGGATTATTGTTCCAATAACTTGTAATTTGGGGATTTACGCTTGCACATGGGCCACAACTTCCGCTGGTAAATTCTTCCCAAAGAACCATCCTTTGTGTTCCTTGAGAAAATACAATTGATGTAAGAATCATTAATGTAGTAATTAGAACAAATTTTTTCATAGATATTAATTATAATGTTAAACAATGCTATTCAGAAGGCCGGAATTTTTAATACCAATTATAATTAGTGCATTAAATAATTCTGTTGTTATTTCTATTTTCAAAAGTAAATTATTTTTCAAACACCACCAAGCTTTTTAAAATATTTCTTTAAGTCTGGGGGGATTTTATCCCAACAAAAAAGCCATCCTGCA
>DYPF01000133.1 GCA_020720105.1 Chloroherpeton thalassium | reverse complement strand
TTAAACATTATAACTTTAAACATTAAAACATTATAACTTTAAACTTTAAACTTTAAACATTATAACTTTAAACATTATAACTTTAAACATTATAACTTTAAACATTAAAACATTATAACTTTAAACATTAAACTTTAAACATTAAACTTTAAACTTTATGAACTTTACAAACTTAATAAAACAAGGATTTATATGCTAAAAAAAGGAATATTAGCAATATTTATGCTATCTATGCTGATAGCAACAGATGCAAATAGCTGCACAAACATTATCATTACCAAGGGAGCTTCCAAAGATGGCTCAACTATGATTTCCTATAATGCTGATGCAGGTGGATTTATGGAACCACTTTACTTTTCGCCCGCTAAAACATATACAGAAGGAGCAATGCTCGATGTCTACGAATGGGACACAGGAAAATATCTCGGTAAAATCAAGCAAGTTGCTCAAACATATCACGTGGTTGGAAATATCAATGAATATCAAGTAAGCATTGGTGAGACAACTTATGGTGGTAGGGAAGAGTTGAAAGATACAAATGCAATTGTTGATTATGGTTCATTAATGTATATTGCATTGCAAAGAGCCAAGACTGCCCGCGAAGCAATCAAAATTATGGGCGAATTAGTTGCTGAATATGGATATTATAGTAGTGGTGAATCATTCTCTGTTGCTGACCCAAACGAGGCTTTTATTTTGGAAATGATTTCCAAAGGAAGCATAGAAAAAGGTGCAGTATGGGCTGCTATTAAAATTCCTGATGGCTATATTTCTGCTCATGCAAATCAATCAAGAATACAAGACTTTGATATAAATGATAAGGAAAATGTAATTTGCTCGAAAGATGTAGTTGATTTTGCTATCAAGCAAAAATACTATGACCCGGCAAAAGATGGTAAATTCAGTTTCCAAAAAGCATATTCTCCAGCCGATCCAAATGCTTTATTATTCTGTGAAGGAAGAGTTTGGAGTATGTTCCGCCGTGCCGCTCCATCAATGAACTTGTCAAGTGATTATTGGAGAGCAGTTGTAGGTGCCGTGCATTATCCATTATTTATCAAACCAGACCAAAAATTATCTGTTCAAGATGCAATTGCATTAATGAGAGATCATTTTGAAGGAACTGAATTTGATATGACCAAGGGTGTTGCTGCAGGTCCTTTTGGCAATCCATATCGTTGGAAAAATCTAACTTGGAAACTATCGACAGATTCAGTTACTACTTATGCTTGGGAAAGACCAATAAGCACTCAACAAACTGCATTTTCATTCATATCACAATTGCGTGGATTTTTACCAAGAGAAATTGGTGGAATTATGTGGTATGGAGTTGATGATAATTATTCCAATGTTTATATGCCTTTATATTGTTCAATAACTCGTCCACCGGAACCATTTGTAGGTGGTTCAATTGCTGAATTTGATATTAGCAAAGGTTTTTGGGTATTCAATATGGTTGCTAACTTAGCATATACTAAATACAATTACGTGATAAAAGATATTCAGGAGAGACAGCAATATTTTGAAAATAAATTTTTCGCTTATCAGAATGCAATTGAAAATGCAGCGAAGGAATTATATGCCACAAATCCGCAATTTGCAGTGGAATTTTTAACAGATTATAGTTGCTTGCAGGCTGAAGAAGTTGTGGACAGATGGCGAGATTTGTGGAAATTCCTTGTTGTAAAATATAATGATGGATATATTAATAATGTGAATGATTCTCACGGTCGTCATCCAAAAGGAGTTGGATACGGAGATGAATTCTTTAAACAAGTCTTAGAGGAAAAAGGCGATTATTATAAAGTAGATTGGCAACAACCCAAGAAAGAATCTAAGAAGAAGAAAAAATAATTTAGTTAGGTTTTGGGTGCTGGGTATTGGGTAGTGAAGGGTCTGTCTAATAAATCAACTTGATTGTCATTCCCACGAAAGTGGGAATCCATAGGCCACAGATGTATTTGGTGGAATTCTATAAATTAATATTTTGATATTCAAATTATCACAGGGCTTTGATAAAAATTCTTTTAAAACCTTATTTTAATTGATAACCTTAGTAGGAAAAAATAATCCAGACCAAACATAATAACCTTATTTCCTGATTTTTTGAATTAAATATGTAAATAAGGTTTGGGGTGTAAAAATGGAAATTAGGGCAGAGCAAGCTCTGCCCCTACAGCACCTTACGTGAATCCAAATTTTAAATCATATCCCACGAATTCATTCGTGGGCTTAAGGTTTAATACCCATACGATTTTAGCATCGTAGTGTTATTTCTCCAATCTTTACGAACCTTTACGAAAAGCTCCAAGAATACAGGATAGTCGAGGAATTTTTCAATTTCTATGCGAGCCTCAGAGCTAATCTGTTTAATCATCGAGCCATTCTTTCCGATTAAAATTTGCTTTTGTGATTGTTTTTCCAAAATAATATCGGCAGAAATGAACCATTTCCCATTTTCTCTCTCGATAAATTCTTGAATTTGCACTTCAGCTGAATAAGGAATTTCCTCTTCGGTATTTAAGAATATTTTTTCGCGAATAATTTCTGCCGCAAAGAATTTTGTATTTAGCGTGCTCAAACTTTCTTCGTCATAATAAAAATGACTTTCGGGTAAATACTTAATTATTACTTCTTTTAGAGTATCTAAATTTGTCTTATCTTTTGCTGAAAGAGGAACTATTTCATCAAATAAATTGAGATTATTAATTGCTGTAAGAAGTGGAATTAGTTGAATTTTACTATCAACAAGGTCAATTTTATTTAATATAGCGATTTTAGGTATACCAACTTGTTCAATCATTGTCAAATATTCTTTGGAGATTAATTTGCCAGTTTTTGAATAATTTAAATAGTCAAACACTACAAGAACTACATCGGAAGATTCAAGTGAAGTAGGAACATATTCCATCATCACTTCTTGTAATTTATACTTAGGTTTAATCAAACCAGGAGTGTCGAGCAAAACAATCTGACAATCATTCTCTGTTAAAATTCCCACAACTTCTTTGCGAGTGGTTTGGGGTTTAGGAGAAACTATAGAAAGTTTCGATTCCAGAAAGGCGTTGAAAATCGTAGATTTTCCGGCATTTGGTTTGCCGATTAAGGAAACAAATCCAGCTTTAACAGGCATTATTGCTCACTTTTTTGAAAAACACGGAATAAGCCGAATGGAATGATTACACAATAACCAATCACAAGCAACAAAGGTGCAACTACGATAGCCATTGGATTATTCCATTTGCCATCAAGAATAGCGGGTTGTTCAGTAACACCAGTTGACATAAGCAAGTAGCCGATTAAAATTACTGCTAAGCCAATGCCAAGAATAATAAAATTTTGTTTTTGCAATGGAAATTGCCAATTAATATTTTTTTCAATTTTTGTTTTTGCTGCCATTTAATTCTCCAAAAAAACAAAATTACTAAATAAATAGCACATAAATCAAATATGCTGTGATAGAAAACTTATAAGCAAGCGAGAATCGTTTGCTTGAATCAATAAGTTTTTGTAATAAATAAGTTAAAATCATTGTTCCGGCGAGTACAATAGGAATATTCATCATTGCTATTGCAATAGAACTTGTACCACCAAAGAAATGCATCATCCCAGGTGAAACAACTGTCCCGTAAAGAATGAAGATATGAAGAATGTACACATACAAGGCTTTCTGACCAAAGAAAGTAAAGATTGAATTAAATCGTGGTAATGCTTTTGTTATTAAACCAGTAATTGCAAATACAAGAGCCACAATAGAGTATCGAACAAATATCAATCCCAAGCTTGCTTTGTATGGAATTGGTGTTTGCTGAATTAAATCAAATTCAAGATTGTAAAGTGCAATCCCAATTAACAAGAAAACAGGTGTTGAATAGAAACTTCTTTTGATAATCCAATTTAGTCGTTCAGCAGGATTAATTCCTTTTATCATCACACCAAAGGCAATTCCGTAGAATACAAATGATGCAAAAGGAAAAATCCCAAAGAATGAACCATTACGATAATCTAAGTATGAAGCAATCGGGAATGGCAATATATCGAACCAATTAACTAATTGGGTTAGTGGAGTAAGAATTGAAATTAATATTGCTATGGTCAGTGAGGAGCGAAATAATTGCTTATCATTTTTAGTAAGAACGAATAGCAAAAGAACGCCTAATAAAACAACCGCAAATAATTGCAATATATTTACCGATAAGAAACCTTGTAAATATTGATGTTCAATAAAAGGAATATCATAAATTTTATCTGCAGGAAAACTAAATAAATATCCTATTCCTAATAGAGTTAGTGCAGTTTTTATTCTTTTGTGTTTTGTTTCTGATTTTATTTTTCCAAATTCATTTCTTTTATTTGCAAAAACTTGTGCAACACCGGAAACTGTTAAGAAAATCGGTGCTGTTGCTCCACGAGTAAATTCCCACCAATTCCACGGAAAAGTGTGTGTGCTAATTGCATCTGGATTGATTAAAGAAAAAAATGTATGGCCTGCAATCATCATTAACATTGCAAAGATTCGAGCAAAATCTAACGAAGGCAGGCGATTAGATTGACTTTGATTACTCATTTTTTGTATTATTACAAAATTGTATTGTTATTAAATACAAAATTACTAAATTATATTTTATGTTTGTGTAATTTCCTAAAAAAGTTTTATTTTGGATATCAAGAGAATATATATATTTGAGGACGATCCGGCTCATGCTACATTTTTGATGAATATTTTATCAAAATTATTCCCCCCACCATTCACATTTATCAAAGTTGCTGGAAAAGTTCAGGATATCGTAGACCTATTAAAAGAAGCAGTTTTCCCAGCTATTTTTTTAATTGCTGACGAGCTGGAAGATGCAAATGGGCTAAATATCTTAAAAAAGATAAACCAAATGTTTGTTAATGAATTGAAGTTTTCGATTATTATGATAACCCGCAATAATCAACAATCATCAATAGAAGCCCTGAAAGCTGGTGCTGACGACTTTTTTTCGAAACCAGTTCTAACCGAAATGCTAATAGCCCGACTTATGAATGCAAAAAGGTTTTTGACAGAGAAAGATTTTATTAAGCAGAAGGAAGTGCAAATTCAACATTTAGAGGAAGAGAATTCTAAGAATCGTCAAAAAATGATAAATTTACTTTATCAATTCCAAAATTCAAAAATCCCAATAGCTGCCAAAGTAACTGCAGAGATGCAAAAGTCTGCTCCTTGGATTGCCTCAAAATTGACTGATGATTTGAATATTATCGATAGAGTTAAGGATGCCGCCAAATTCGCTTATATCGGTAAATTGAGCTTATCTGATGCAATGATAAATCTTCCAGTTTTAACAAATGGATTTCCAACAAACGAGAAAATGAATGAAGTTTCGGTTTATGCTAAAGATATGCTGTCTCAAATAACCAATTATGAGGATATAATCGAAGTAATCGAACATACCTATGAGAATTTTGATGGATCGGGTATACCTTCGAAAATCAAAGGATGGGAAATTTCATTGGAAAGTAGAATCCTTCATGTTTTGATTGATTATGAATTTTATCTTGGAAAAAATTCAGGAAAACAAAGCAAAGCTATAGACGCATTATTTAATGATGCACACAGAGTTTATGATTTTCAAATCATTGCATATTTAGATCAATATTTTGCTTATTTAAGCTTCCGAGGAAAAACAGGTAATGCAAAAGAAGTTCCAATGCTTGTTTCTGAGTTGAAACCAGGGCAAACTCTATCAAGAAATATTTTTACTTCAAGTGGTTTAAAATTAATTTCTTCAGGCACCAGACTAAATGAAGATACCATTCATAAAATTCTTTCAATAAACAAAGAAGATGGTGTTATTGGATCAATTTATATCTACAATACACCTTTATAGTATTTTTAATAAATTTTTAATAAATTTTTAATGATTTTTTTTAATAAATCCTTAGAAATTACTCACAATGCTCGAAAATTGCTTATTGTAATCTTCTTTGTTAATTACATCCAATTCAATTTCGCTTAAAATCCCATTTCTAACTGGATTATGTTGCAATATTAGTTCTGAAATTTTTGAAATGTTATTCCCGAAATTATTTTCATTTTTCAATAAGTTCAATTGAACAAATGATTCTAAATGTGGACGCACAAATTGACCCAAATAATTACGATTAAATACGAATGCAATTGTTTGAATTTCTTGAATAATATGGTTAAAAATACTTTTATCAAAATATTCCGAAGTAGATATTAAGAATACTGAACCTTTCTTTTTGGAATTATCAGGAAAATTGATTTCATCTAAAATGTCGATTTCTTTGTCGAACAATGGCTCTAATCTATCTAAGAAATTAACTAACTGATTAGGGATGATGTGGGAATTAACTGAAATATTAAATACCCAAAGTTCCGAATTTCTTAGTTTTGGGTAAAGTTCATTCATATCGTCAATTTGCTGACAAAAATCTTTTGGTTCGAAGAATGGATCGTGTGAACAGCCTAAACAGGGTTGAATATTCAAAGATTCAACATCTATAATATGTACTTCATTATTGTTTTTCAACAATGAAGTTTTAAATGGTTTTAGAATATATTCAATTGAATGATGAGAATTATTCTTTGAATTAAGTTTAGGATAAAAATTTATTAAACAAATTTCCATAAGCTAATCTAATGTTTAAAATGAAAATATTGAACTCTAAATATTCAAACGATTATTATGAAAAAAAATTATTTAATATTGAATTTTTCTAAATAATTATTTTTATTAAGAAATATTTGTGAAAATTTCATTAATTTTGTTATTCTGAATGGAAAAAAATATTGAAAAACAGATTTTGGATATAGTAAATGCTATTCCTTATGGAATGGTTACAACTTATGGTGAAATTGCAAAAGTTGTAGGATTGAAGTCATCAGCAAGAATGGTTGGCTGGATTTTGAATGCACACCGAGATAATATGGAGATTCCTTTTCATCGAGTAGTAAATCGAAATGGAGAACTTACTGGTAAAATGCATTTTGCAACACCAACTTTGATGAGAGAATTACTGATTTCAGAAGGAATAACGTTTTCAGAAGAGGCAGTAAATATGGCTAAGCATTTGTGGAAGCCAAAGAAAGAGGATAT
>DYPF01000132.1 GCA_020720105.1 Chloroherpeton thalassium | reverse complement strand
GCTGTCTCATAAGTTCAAAATATTTCAATATTGTCATTCCCGTGCAAACGGGAATCCACTATTCCCACGAATGAATTCCTGCGTAAAATATGCGAATCTCCTTTCAACCCTATTGCTTAAGCACTAGGTTGATGAGGCTTTGTATGGATTTCCGTTTGCACGGAAATGACAGCAAAGCTTACTTATGAGACAGCCTCTAACTATTGATAATATTATCTTAATTGCTTTTTATGTCGAGTGGAAATTATACCGATAAATGCTAATATTATTAATATTGAGGTTAAGAGTAGTAATTCCAAACCATATTTTTGGGGTTCAATCCAAAACTCACTGAAGAAATTCCATCTTCCCATAATTTCCACAAAATTCCAAAATATGATAACTGTCGGGATGGAGTATTTAATTGCATAATCAAATGTTTCGATCCTTATTAATTTTACAAATAAAATTATTGACCACAAAAGAGAACCATAAGCAATTAAATAGGTTACTGGATGTCTATCACCAAAGAAACTATTATCATAAGCAAATAGCAATATCATATAAAATGTCCATAGGATTAGTATTATTTCCATAAATGTAGTTAAAGCATTGTTCTTTATTGTGGGTTGCATTTCAGTAATATTTGACATTTTCAATTTTTTCTGGAACCAATTGAAGAACTTACAGCCCGACTTACTTCCAAAAAAATAATATATCATTGATATTGCCCAAAAGCCTACTGAAGATGGCATTATTAAATATTCGGGCTTGGTAACTATTTCTCCGTTTAACATAAGCGGAGCAACTCCAAACCTATTTGCATAATAAACGAATGCAAATTCTATCCAACCAGTCCATACAAACAAACCGGCAAACAAACCAAGTATTGTTGAAAGGTTTCGCTTTTTCGAGACAATTCCAAAGATTAAAAGAACTAAGCCAAGAAATCCAACTATTATGGCTGCGATAAATATATTTTCTTTGCCGAATACATTTTCCATAATAATCATTGCAGCATGTCCTAAAGGCATAGTAAAAAGGACAATTAAAAATGCAACTATTCCCAAGATTGGCTTTTTTATAGATATTTTCATTATAAACTCATAAGATTGTTCAACAAATTCATAATACAAAAATATCCAAAAAATTTAAAACGTGTAATACCTAATTGTAGGTATTTTTGGATAATTTTTAACAATTCTATTTAGGCTGTCTTATAACGTCTTGTATACTGCAAAATTGTCATTCCCATACAAGCGGGAATGACAGCCAAATTATTTTACGAGACAAACATTTTGGATTCTCATTAAAAATTAAGTATTTTCGTTGAATCTTAAAATTCCCAAGTGCTTGAGAATCGCAAGTCATAACCAAAAATTGGATTGTAGTCAGTATAGAAATTCAAAGATAATTGGTTAATTGGAGAAAGCGATAGACCAGCTGTGATTTCTTGTGGATCGCTATAGTAAATTGCATTCATCGCGAACCAATCAAAAGGCTCATATTTTATTGAATAGAAAAACGCATTCGAATAATCTAACAAAAGCACTGCACCAAAATCATTCTTAACTTTATCGAAAATAGGGAAACCAACCGAAAAAACTGCCCTTTGTGGAATTGTTTTATCATAATTCGAAAAATGAGCACGGTTAATATTATTCAATAAAAATCCAAAATCCACTTGTGAAAATCGAATTTTGCCAAACAAATCGAAAATAAACAAGTTTTCGTTTGAAAAATCCTTGAAATAAATTCTATTATATTGTGCATTTACACCAAGTCCAACATTGCCAAAGTTGCGTGATAGAGCCAAATTCACGTTCAATTCGTTCATCAAATCAAAGCCAAAATAACCAGCACCCGAACTTAAGTAGTAATCATCAAATACTTGTTTGCCAAATAACACAGAAGAAATTGCCAATTCACTAAAGTTTAATTTTGACATTTGATACTTCAACGATACAAAATCATTTACGGAAGAATCAGGAAAAATTAAGTATAAATTTTCAGAATTTAATAAAGCAGAATTATTACTTGGAATTAAATGATAAGAATTACTCAATGAAAAAGGCACTTGTGCGTTTATTTCATAAGTAAGGAAGAAATAAATAAATAAAATTATTAGGATTTTTAAAATTTCTTTCATATAAAATTTGTAAATTGTAAAGTTAATAAATTTATTAGAAAAAAACTAATTATGAAAAAACAAATATTTTTAATTTTAGCTTTGATTTTAATAACTGGCAATGTTTATTCCCAAGAAATTAAAGCAAATGTTACTGTAAATATGGAACAAATTGATTTCGAATCAAGAATGTTCATCACAAGTTTAAAATTTGATTTAGAAAATTATATCAATAATCAAAGTTTTTCGGGCATCGAGTGGGAAGGTACACGCATACCTGTAGAAATCAGCATTTTCTTTACTGGTGCAAATAGAACGATGTTCTCGGCACAAATGGTAATTATTTCCAAGCGGACTATTCGCGGAACTGATGACGAGGGTCAATCAATTGCCACTCGCTTTTTGGATAAAGAATGGGCTTTTGAATATCAATCTGGGGCAATTTTATCGTATAATCCAATGCGGTATAATGAATTTACTTCATTAATTGACTTATATATGTTATTAATTGTAGCCAACGACTTAGATACTTACGAGGAATTGGGTGGCTCTAAAGTTTATGATGATGCAAAAGAAATTGCTATGATGGCTTCGTCCCTGAATAAAAATGGATTTTCTACTAATTTTGCACCTGGCGAAATGACAAGATATTCGATGATTTCCGAGATGACCGACCCAAGATATGAGACCTTCCGCAGATTAATCTTTGGTTATTATGTAGATGGTTTGGATATGATGGTTGAAGATGCTAATACTGGCAAAGCTAATCTTACAACAACTATTCACAATATGGCTGACTTTAAAAAGAATAAATTAGCCGGTCCGAGTACATTTTTGCAGCTATTTTACGATGCAAAAGCAATGGAATTATCGCAATTATTCAAGGGTGATGCAGAAAGTCCAGTATGGAAGGATTTAATGTATCTCGATCCAACTAACACAATGCTTTATCAAGAAGCGAAAGACGGGAAATAACTTTGCTTAGATTTAGTTAAATCGGGTGGTATCAAATTTTCTTTAATAGCATCAGTATGAATATGATAATTAACTTTTGCTAATGTTCTCGACAGATTCCAATTAAATTCAAACTTTTTTCTGCAACTATTTGTTTTTAGGATGCTTGTTCTACTGAATTTGTTAATAATTCAAAATATATTGGTCTATTGCATTCCTTCTTCTTGCTCTGGATCGGTAGTTTGCTGTTCAAGTTTTTCTAATTCAGCTTGTTTTCTTCTTTCTTCTGCTTCTTTTTGCCTCCTCAATTTATTGAAATTCACTGATGGTGTGATAACAATTCCTTGCCTGATAATACCTAATTTACGCAAAGAATCTTCAGCAATTTCGAATCTTTGTCTATTTACAAGTGATCCACGAATTTCTTGAGGTATTTGAATAATCGGAATTAATGGCTCATCAAATTCCAATGGATTATCGGGTAATTGCACTTTCAAATCTTTATTGTTAGCAATTTGTATCCAAGGACGGAATTCTGCACCAAATGGATAATGGTCAACTATTAGCACGGGAGTGCCAGTATTGTCAATTCTATGTCCTGAAGTGTCGACTTTTGTTTGCTTGCCCCAATCATAAACCCACTTTGCATCGTCCATCATCATTCTTACACAAGAGTGAGACGCAGGATAACCGGGCAAAGTAAACTCGTGGAATGCCATACCCGCTTGTGGGTGGAAATTGAAATAATAATTCAGCACCCAATTGCTATCAATCGAAGAATGTCTAATTCTTTGACGGAAAATTAACGAATATTTTCCGGGATATGTTTGAGTTTTTTCTTTGCCCGAATTAACAGGAGAAAATTTAACTAAATTTCCGTATTCATAAGCCGCCATTGCTTGGTATCTATTAGATACAATAATGATTTGGGGAATTTTACTCGCTGCTTCGTAGTATGTAGGAAAAATTGAATATGGCAAATTTGAATCGAAAAATTGGTCTGGAACAAGAATTTCGCTTGAACCAGCAACAAAACTCCATTGCTTACGGTTGAGAGTCACAAGCACATACTTATTGAAATTTGGCAGTTTAGATAATGAATCTAAAAAATTCTTTCGTTCTGTATTGTTATTGAACTTTATTAAGTTGTAATTGATTTTTGGGAAGGTGTCCAAAAATTTTGGCAATAAATCAATACTGTCAAGTACTTTTTCTTTGTTTAAATTATCTTGCTTATCAGTAACTTCACTGTCAGAACAAGAAAAATTAAAAATCAAGGAAAATATTAGAAATATATATGCAATGCTTTTAATCAATTTTAGCATAATTTAAACTAAATAAATTTTATAATTATTTGAAATATAGAATACAAAATTAACTTAAATTTTCCAAATAATGTTATTTGTTTTAACTAAACATATAAAATTTTAATGAAAATAGTATTTAATGAAATAAATAATCCTAATAAAATTGTTAATTTGCATTTCTATAAAATTGCAAAAGAGGAAATTATGTCTGGACACAGTAAATGGGCAAATATCAAGCACAGAAAAGGAAGACAAGATGCTATTCGTGGTAAAATGTTTACCAGATTGGCAAAAGAAGTAACAATCGCAGCACGTGAAGGTGGTGGCGATCCCGATATGAATGCACGTTTAAGATTAGCAGTCCAAAATGCACGTGCTCAGAATATGCCAAATGATAATATTCTAAGGGCAATCAAGAAAGGAACGGGCGAAATTGCTGGAGCTACGATTGAAGAATATACTTACGAGGGATACGCTCCTGGTGGAATTGCTGTAATAGTAGAAACAGCAACCGATAATAAGAACAGAACATTTCCTGAAATAAAAGCCCTATTTAGTAAATATGGTGGTAATATCGGTGAATCTAATTCTGTGGCTTGGAGTTTCGACCGTAAAGGTGTAATTTCTTTACCAACAAATGGAAAATCCGAAGATGAGATGATGGAACTTGTGCTTGAATGCGGAGCAGATGATCTGGAATACGATACAGATACTACAAGAATTATTTGTGCAATGGATCAATATGGTGCAGTAAATAAATATTTCAATGATAATAAAATTCAATTAGAATCGAGTCAATTGGAATATCTCCCGCAAAATATGGTAAAAATTACCGATTTGGAAGCTGCAAAGAAATTTATGAGATTCAACGATATGTTCGAAGAGCACGAAGATGTTCAAAACATATTTACAAATGCAGATATTGACGATTCAATAGCTGATATGTTAGATTAGTATAAATGATTATTCTTGGAATTGATCCCGGCTCTGTGATATTGGGCTATGGTGCTGTAAAGACTTCAAATTCTTCTAAGCAATTAGTGGAATATGGTGTAATTAAAACAGGGGCAAAAACCCAAGAATTTTCTGCACGATTATTGGAAATATATCTTAACTTACAAAGAGTATTTGATAGAGTATCGCCCGATGCAATTTCGCTCGAAACAATGTTCTATCATAAAAATGCACAATCATTAATCAAATTAGCACAAGCCCGATCAATTGCAATGCTTGTTGCAGCTCAGCACAATGTACCAATTATTGAATACTCACCAACAGAAGTTAAAAAATCAGTAACAGGCAGAGGGAATGCCAGCAAACAGCAAGTTCAGTATTTTGTTCGGAGTATGTTGAATATATCGGAAACGCCCGACTTTTTTGATGCAACCGATGCTTTGGCAATTGCCTTATGTCATTTACACAAATCAAGTAATATCTTATCAGCAAGTTCCACCAAAGTGAAATCTTGGAAAGATTATGCACTCCAAAATCAAGACAAGATAATCAAATATTAACCCATAACCCAAAGAATATATTCACAAGTGAATATAAAAAAAACCTTCCGAAGGGTTCGTAACCTTCGGAAGGTTGGGATTTAGTTATTCTTTTTATCTTGCAACAACAAATGAAGTGGTAAATTTATTATTTGATTCTGTAATTAATTCAATTACATAACTTCCATTAGGAAATCTACTTGCATCAATTGACCATACATCAAAAATGCTAAAATCTTCGCGAGAGTAGTACTCTTTTGAATTTATATCATAAATTTTAAAACTATTAACTTTACTACCAAACATCGAAGAGCCAGAATTTCTAAAATCATTAAAGTTTAATGAAAACTTAATAAAGTCTTTTACTGGATTTGGGTTAATATTTACTGCTCTAAAATTTTCATCAGAATACTTAACAAAATTCTTTAGAAATTCGGCATCATCTTCAGTAAATTTGAAGTTTGTCCCTACCTTATAAGAAGTATATAATGCAATTGAATCGCCAGTTGTCTTTTCTAACTCCCCAATTACATCATTGTTTGTTGCATCCTTGTAAATTATCCTAAAATTAACCGGTTCCCATTCTTCGGGATTCGGCACTTCAAAAAGACTTGGTTGATAAATAACTTCGGAAATATAATCATCAAAATCAGGATCTAATTCGGCGATATCATTAAAATATCCAGTATTAGTCGAAGGGTCTCTAAATTTAAAATCATGCTCATGAATATTACCTTCCCACTCTTTTGTAATAATTCCTCCACAAACTAACTTAACATGCTGCCATACAACTAAATGATCATAAACTCCATCATTATTATTGTCTGATATTGTTGTACAGGTAGTAACTGCTCCAGTAGAACCGCTGGCTGATTCGGTTTGAGTGTCGCATTTCTTAGTTGCTGTAAGAGAATACAAGTTTATAGTCATTAACATTGTGAAAAGAATGCTAATTAGCATTATCTTTAAAGTTTTCATTATAAAACTCCATTTTTTTATTTATTATAATTTTTATTTTTATTCTCATGCGGCGAAATAAAAACGGGGATTTTCGCTTTTGTACGCAAGCAACAAACATAGAATTAATCTACATCTGTTGCAGTTGCGTAGGAAATTTAAACTCCACATTCATAATATATAATTTTCTGAGTAAATGAATTGATTGTAATTTTTCTGTCTGTTTTTCTTCAACCCTATGCTTAAGCACTACGCATTACCCACAATTCACTAAGAAGAATTGTGGGGATTAAT
>DYPF01000452.1 GCA_020720105.1 Chloroherpeton thalassium | reverse complement strand
GGGTGATGTGGTGATGTGGTGATGTGATGATTTTTTGATGTGGTGATGTGATGATGTGATGATTTTTTGAATAAATTGATTATACTAAAAACGGTTTATTTGTTTACTTTTAAATATTTGCAAATGTTTAATATTCAGTACAATCAGCACATCATCACATCAAATAATCAGCCAATCAGAGTATATATCGAAAAAGATTTACAAATAATATATAATGCTGAAAAATATTGATTGACAGACTAAAAATTAATAAAAACGAGGACTAACATCACGTATAAAACATTGGAGTTTTATATGTTTATTTCAAGTGTACTGCCCCGCATCGGCGTTTGTGGTGAAATATTTGAAGGAAGTATTAACATCACTCAGTTTTGGAGAATTAAAAGTCATGTATACGGCAAATATCGTAATCCGTTTTGGTAATAGTTTCCAATTTCTTAATTTTTCAGTTGTTTATATAAATTCTTGTTTAAATATCTAAAAATCGATATATTTGTAAGAAAAAAGACCAACGATGAAACTTACGATTATTTTACCCGAAACCTACTATAAGTTTGGTGATTCATTGCAAATAGAAAAGGAATTCAAATTAAACAATGCACTTATGCTTTACAAGCAGGGCAAAATATCGCTTTCGATGGGCTCAGAGTTGGCTGAAACAGATATTTATTCGTTCATGCAATTTTGTAAAGACAATTTGATTCCCGTAATTGATACTTCGGCAACAGAATTAGAGGAGGAACTGACCAACTACAAATCATTAATAAAATGATTTTAGTCGCCGATAGTTCAGCATTAATAGCCTTAGCATTAATCGATAAATTAGATTTGCTCGACAAACTTTTCGGGAAAGTGTTTGTCCCGAAAGAAGTTTACAACGAAGTAATTAAAGCCGAAAAACCGGAAAGCCATAAACTTAAATATTTTCTACAAGATAAAATTGCTGAACTGCAACACGAAAATTATATTATTTCCGATTTTAACATTACAAAAGGAGAATTTCATGCTATGTTATTGTATAAGTCATTAAATGCTGATTTATTAATGATTGATGACAAGAAAGCTAAAAAAATTGCAAAAATGAATAATATCAAAACTATAGGAAGTCTTGGGATTCTCCTATCTGCCAAAGAAAAAGGATATTTAGAAGAGATTAAATCATCATTGGAAACACTAAGAAATTCATATATATTTTTATCAGATAATTTGATCGTTCAGGTATTAAAAATAGCAGGAGAGTAAAATTCACGCAATTCATTTTCCTATTTCCCAATCATCTACTTTTGCCCACAAATCTCCCTCCAATCCTCCAATCCCGCGAAGAACGCACACGTTTGCGAATCGAATTTGCAAAATCCG
>DYPF01000451.1 GCA_020720105.1 Chloroherpeton thalassium | reverse complement strand
AATTAATGAATCTTAATTTGCAAAATATAAATTCCAATAATCTTTTTGCAAAACACAATTTCTTTTTTTAACATAAAAAATTAATAAACAGCAATTACAATAATTAAAAAAGTAAAAACTTTTTGGAAAAATGAGAACCTTATTTTTATTAGCTGCTATTTTTGGGATGGCATTGAACCTAATGCATGTAGAAGTGTCAGTGAAATCGAACATAAAGGAAAAGTTCAATGCACTCAATCAAATGGGTGATTTCAATGGTTGCAATGAAATAAAGCCCGTGCTCATTAACGAGGCTTGCATTACACTTTACGATGAACCAGCAACAATTTGCAAAGCGCACAAGGAGAACCTTGAGAAAACTCTTGATTGCAAAGATTCATGCAAGGACTTTTACAAGAAACACAATGATGCATAGATTAAGAAATTAGAAGCCTAAGCAAAATTCTACGAGGAGAAGAAATAGCCAGCAGATTAACCTAAAAATGAAGCGAAATATTTAAAAGAGAATGAAGTTTAGTATATTGCCATGAAATGCCAAAAGAGGAACCAAAGAAAGCCATTTTTGGACGTGAAACAAATGACCCAGAACCAGATAAAGAAGTCACGTTTGCTAAAAAACACAGAAGTTAGGATCCAATACCAGTAGAACCAACGTCAGATGAACCAAAATCAGCAGATTCACAGACCACGACCACACAATAAACTCTGTTTAGAAAGCACTATAAGGCCAGCCAATCGACACAACAAAGCAACCACCAGTCGACACAACAAAGCTACCACCAGCCGACATAACAACGCAACCAGCAGCCGGCACTCAACAAACAACAGCATATTGAGTAAACATTATTCAAAAAATCTCAGTATATAAATCAATTAAAAAAAATTTTAATAACATATGCCAAAAATAATATTTTATTAATTTATTATTATCAATATGGAAGTCAACAACACAATGCTAATTATTATGTGTCTTTTTTTCATCATACTCTATATCATCAGTCTAATGAATAACTATGAGCAGGCCTCCAAGCGCATCAAATCACGATACCATACAGAAATACTTGCTGATTAGCTTGCAACACTATTAACCCCGGACCATTCATTACTTTCTAATACTTCAAGTAAATACTATTCGTATTCTTACTATTATCAGTCGGAAATGATAAATGGAATAAGACCTAATTTGGGCCTATAGGATGGACCACGTTGCATGTTTTTAGCACAATGTATCCAGATAAGCCAACAGAAATTGAAAAAGAAAAGTTCATGATTTTCTTAAATGCATTGTTACCTTCTTATATACTAATTATTACCAATTGTTAATTAGCTCTTAGTACTTTCCATGCAAGGTCTGTGGAAAGGA
>DYPF01000131.1:5222-7223 GCA_020720105.1 Chloroherpeton thalassium | reverse complement strand
GCCCACTTGCGAACAACACCATTAAAAATACTGCAAGACTAAGGATCTTGCCAAGCTTTAGATGTGCCACACTTCTAAAGTGTGGCACATCTGGATAAACCAATAACTTTTTCATAATTCAACTCCATTATTTAACAAAATTACAAAAACTTTTTACAAAATGTAATTTCTAATAATAGTATAACAATCGAAACGGGAAAATATAACATCGAGGGTGAAGTTTTTTTTAAAATCCCCTTTAGTTCCCCTTTGAGAAAGGGGGAAAAGATGGTGTAAGTATTATGTAAATAATAACTAAAACCTAATTCACCCCCTTTTTCAAAGGGGGCAGGGGGATTCATAGATTGCTTCGTCCCGATAAATCGGAATTCGCAATGACAACTTTAACACAACGCACCACGAGTGAATTCATGGGCTATGATCATTATCCCAACTCCCAACACCCATCACCCAACTCCCAACATTTACAATTTTCCATAGTTCCCTCAATAATATATTGAATTGTTGTAATTTTGAATTATATAAATTTACTATTTTCAATTACTTTTTGTTTATAAATTTCTATGGAAAAATTAATTTTTGAAAAATCCAAATTAGGTAGAAAATCTTATAGTCTACCAGAATTAGATGTCCCAACTGCAAATACAGATGCACTTCCTTCACAATTCCTCAGAAACGAACCTGCTGGTTTTCCTGAAGTTAGTGAAATTGATATTGCTCGTCATTTCCTTAATCTATCGCAACTTAATTATAATATCGACAAAGGATTCTACCCTCTTGGCTCTTGCACAATGAAGTATAATCCAAAAGCTAACGAAGTTGCTGCTGCTCTTGATGGTTTTGCAAACTTGCATCCATTCACCGATGAAAAGCACGCACAAGGTGCTTTGCAATTAATGTATGAATTAGGAAATGACCTAATTAATATTACTGGAATGGCGGGTGTAACTCTCCAACCTGCTGCTGGTGCGGCTGGCGAATTAACTGGTATTTTGATGATTCGTGCTTACCATCTTGACCGAGGTGATACGAAACGTACTAAAATTCTTATTCCAAATTCTGCTCATGGAACTAATCCTGCAAGTGCATCAATTGGTGGCTTCCAAATAGTTGAAGTTAAATCCAACGATAATGGCACTGTTGATATCGAAGATCTCAAGACTAAAATTAATGATGAAGTTGCTGCTTTGATGCTTACTAATCCAAATACACTCGGCATTTTTGAGAAAGATATATTGGAAATTAGAGAGTTATTGAGTGCTAATGGTGCTTTACTTTATATGGATGGTGCTAATTTAAACGCTTTGATTGGTATTGCTCAGCCCGGCAAATTTGGTGCCGATGCTTTGCACATTAATTTGCATAAAACCTTCTCAACTCCGCACGGAGGCGGCGGCCCCGGTGCTGGTCCCGTTGTTGTTTCCGAGAAACTTCTCCCTTATTTGCCTGTTCCTCAAATCAATGTTGTCAATGGTAATTATCATTTTGATTTTGATAGACCTAAATCAATTGGAAAAGTTCATAGTTTCTATGGTAATTTTATGATAATTCTCAGAGCATACAATTATATTAAAATGATTGGAAATACTGGGATGTTTGAAACAAGTCGCGGAGCAATTATCAATGCAAATTACCTCAAATCTCTCGTTAAAGAACATTTTGATTTCCCTTACGAAGGCAATTCTTTGCATGAATTTGTTATGAGCGGCGACCGCCAAAAGAAAGCAGGTTCATCTACAATGGAAATTGCAAAACGTTTGCTTGATTATGGTTATCATGCTCCTACAGTTTACTTCCCTTTAGTTGTGCACGAAGCTTTACTCGTTGAACCAACTGAAACTGAAACCAAAGAAACTCTCGATGCTTTTGCAGAAACTTTATTAACAATCAATAAGGAAATAGAATCTAATTTAGAATTAGTTAAAACTGCTCCTCATAACACTCCAATTAAAAGAGTTAATGATGCTTATGCCGCTCGTAATTTAAATACAGTCTGGAAAG
>DYPF01000131.1:0-5122 GCA_020720105.1 Chloroherpeton thalassium | reverse complement strand
GTAACATTTCCAAATAGTTTATAATTATATAGATAATATGTATAAGATTAATAATAGATATTAATAATGCAAGAATTGAAATAAATTATATATCAAGAATAAATATAATCATAAATAAATACTTAATAATTTAAAAAAATGGAGTCCATATTTGATATAGACTCCATTTAAGCATATAAAAATGCAATTGCTTTAATAATTTTACTTACAGGAGCTCTTGCAACAAGATGGTAATTTGCTATAAGCATCGAAATTCTTTTTCATTTCATCTGCATCATAGCCAAGTTTAGTGATGGCTTGGCGAATTTCATCAATATTTACCTTGTTGGAATTGTATTTTACCGTCAAAAACTTATCTTCTAAGTTCAAATCAGCATGTTTTATCCCCTTTATCTTATTGATTTTCTTCTCAATGGTTTGTTTGCACATCTCGCATTGTGCTGTTGTCTTGATTTTGGTTTCTATCCATTTATCTTCAGCTCGAAGATTGATAGAAAGAAAGAAGATGCTAAAGATTGCTAAAAGCAATATTGTATTTTTCATTGTTTTATCCTTATTTATTTGTTAAAATTGTTTGATTTTATATTTTAAATATATATTAATCTTATTCCCAAGTATATTTTCCTGCCATGAATAGGTCCCCAAATGTATGAACTATTAAAATATTCACTAAAAGGATCTCTTGCAGATATAATTGGATATGCTTGTACAAAGTTATTGATATTTTCACTTCCTAAATAAACCTCAAAATGTTCAAATTTCTTTGTAACTTGTCCATAAAGAATAAAAAATGCATCAAAATTAGATGGAATTTGATATTCAGCAGGATAATTACTTGTATTTGGAAGCCGTCCGCCACCATTATATTCCAGAGTAAAGTCAAAACTCCACGAATCTAAAGTATAAGAGAGGTTTCCGAACATTTTATCACTACTAATAAAAGGTTTAGGACGCAAAACATTATCAATAGTTTGCCTAACATCGTTAAAACGATACGCTGCGATAAGTATAAGGTCATCAAATGGTTCAGTTTTGAGATCTATCTGAAAGTTATGTGAGTACGATGTTTCATTAGTATTGTAAATTGTTATTCTATCAGTTAAAGTTTCTAGATCTATAATTGTTTGGTTAGTAAAATCGGTATAAAAATATTCCAAATTAAGCGAATTTATAATATCACCAAGCTCAAAATCAATCGTAGAACTCAATCCATAGTTCCAAGCTTCCTCAATTGGTAGATTATCTTGTATAATTACATCGCGGGAAGTTGATAATATATTTTGATTTTCCGCAATTGGTAAGGAATTATGAAATCCCTTTCCAGCAGAAGCCCGAATTACTTTATTATCATCTAATTGATACTTCAACATAAGTCTTGGTGTAATTAAATTGCCATAAACATTATGATAATCAAATCTAATTCCAGGATTAATAGATAAATTATTTATTCCTTTGTATGTATAATCAATAAAAGCACCCGGAACTACTTCGTATTGACTTAAATTAATTCCATTTAGATATTGTAAATAGTTATTATAACTAAAACTAACACCTGCAAAATAACTATGAGAAGCATCAGCATGCGATTCTGAATGATTATCGTCCTCTAAATGATTGTGTTCATCACTTTCTGAATTATTATGGGATTGTAATTCAAATTCAGACTGCCAAATTAAGTTCAAATACAACGAATTTTGTTCAGCATCAAACGATTGCTTACCAAAATAGGAATCTTGACGATGATGAGTAAAGCTAACTATCGTTCCAAGACTTTGAAAATGTTCAGAAGGGAACACAAATCCATTCTTAGTGTAAAAATTATATCTTTGCATATTAGTTTCCGAACCCCAAAGGGACGGATTTGGATTATCAGTAAGGAAATCCATTTGTCCAGTAGAGAAATCATTAATCATAGCTTGGAAGATTGTCTTGGATTCGTAATTAACTCCTTCATAATTAAGCTTAACCAAAGCATTAGCTTGGCTACTTAAAGGCATATCGGCAAATCCATCTTTGTTCATATCCAATTTATTGTTGTAATAGTTCCCATGCAGGAAATAAACAGCATCAAACGATTCGGAAAGTTCCTGTTTTGTAATCAAACTGCCCTCAAATCGAGCAATATCACTTGAATATAAATTAAGATAGAACCTTTCTGCTTGTTCAGGTTGTTTATATTCAACGTTAATTTGTCCTGTTATAGATTCATAGCCTGTAGCCACAGAAGAAGCACCTTTGGAAATAGAGATAGCGTTCATCCAAGGACCTGGAACAAATGATAATCCATAATTAGCAGCCAATCCCTGAAGATTAGGAATCTTTTCCGTCATCATTTGGGTATAAACCTGAGCTAAACCGAGCAATTGAATTTGCTTAGCATTAGTAACAGCATCGGAAAAGGACACATCAACAGAAGCATTGGTCTGAAAGCTTTCAGAAAGATTACAACAAGCAGCTTTAGTGAGTCCTTTCGAAGTAATAATTTCCGTTTTAGCCATAGAAGAATGGTCAATCAAACTTTCAGGCTTATCTCCATGAACTAAAATAGTCTGAGAACTTAATTCAGGGCGGAGAATAACTTCATAATAAGATTGATTTGGAGTAATTTCTAATGTATCTGATTTATAACCAACATAACTAAAAATAAGTTTATCTGATTCTGCGAGAACAAGGTCAAATTCACCGTTGCGATTGGCTAAAGCACCGCGATTTGTACCCGCAATTTGAATATTAGTGTTGGGAAGTGGAGTATTATTGCCATTTTCATCAGTTCCCATAACAATTCCACGAATATTCATACTAAATAATTCTGCTGTAAAAGCAAGCAGCAAAATTAAAATAACTATCGGAAGTTTCGATTTAGTCATTATTTACCTCTTTTATTAATTGAAAAATAGTTAATTAATAAATAGAGATAAAATCTTCCTTATAGTTTGAGTTAAAATTATGGAATTTGATAAAGGTTATCAAAAAATTAATTAATGGTGGAATGTTTTTAAGTTGAGTTTTAGTAGTATTATCTACTTTCTTTGAAATTGTATTTTCAAAAAAGGGAGATAATTTGGATAATAAGATTAATTTATTGAATTGTATCTTGGAATAATCAAGTATTGAAGTAAGAAGGATGCTTTTTTCAATATCAGATTCAGTGCAGCAACTACTTTCTAATTGTTCTGCAGAAAAAGTATGATTGGATTTGATATTATTCTGATGATTGTGATTGTCCGCGACTCTACAGGTGCTATGGCAATTGGTGTTATGCTCGCTACAGCAATTATGTTGGGCATCATCTGAATGATTTCGGACATTATTAAAATTGAATAACGAAGCATAAGTTTTATTTTCTTTTTTGCAGGAATGATAATTAATTCTAAAACTAAAAGAGGAAAACAAAAGCGAAAAAATTATCATTACAGATAAGAAAGATCTAATAATAATATGTTTCAAGCCTTTGTTCAATTTATTTTTATTGTTTTAGTTTATCAAATAATCGTAATAATTATAATTACAAATAGAGAAACGGATATTAATTTGATTTATTTTAGTTATGGCTAAATAATTGTGAATTATTTTGCTAAATAAAAAACACCTTGCATAAGAAATTATAATCGGTCGGGTTTTGGTAATGTAATTGTAAATCTTGTACCTTTTCCTATTTGACTCTCAACGTTGATTTTCCCGTCAATTCTCATCAAATAACTATGGATTAACACAAGTCCTAATCCCGTTCCAGACTCACCCTTTGTGCCTTTGGTAGTGAATGCCTTATCAATTTTAAATATATCTTTGAGTTTTTGGGCAGGAATACCCACGCCAGTATCCTTAAAATCAATGGAAATATAATTTTTGCTTTGATTGAAAATTTCTACTGAAATTTCGCCGTTTTCTGTAAATTTAATTGCGTTTTGAATTAAGTTTCGGAAAATAGTATCAATAATTCGCTTATCGGAAACTATGCTGATATTTTCATCTATTGCATTAATGAGGGTCACTTTTTTATTTATTGCTTGGTCTTTTATCAGGTGAAATGCCTTTTCAACACTATTTGAAATTTTAAATTGTGTTAATTCAATTTCAATTCTATTTAATTGCAATTGTCCCCATTCAAGCAAGTCTTTCACTAAGCTCTCCAAATTCTTAGAGGACTGAATAAGTCTATTGATTAGGTCTTTTCTTTCATCGGGGCTCATACTCTCGTAATATAATTCCATTAATTCTGCATTGGTGTAGATAGTAGAAATTGGATTTTTAATATCGTGAGCCAAAATTGAAAAGAATTTATTTTTTTCATCAATTGCTTTTTTAAGTTCAGCATCTTGTTCATGTAGCAAGGTGTTGATTTGTGCACTAAATTTAACTTTGTTTTGTAACTCAACTTGTGAAACATTTAATTCTCGTATTAAATTATCAGACTTGTTTTTCAGATGATGGAGTTCCTGAATTCGTGAATTTAATTTGGTTGTTAAATTCTTTCTATTAATAAAATAAGTGATAAAAATCAACACAAATAAACCCGAAACAACCAAGTTAATCAATAAATCTCGAGCTTTATTTTCAAAAGAAAAATTTTCATAAGAATGGAAGAAATATCCCCAAACCTTGTTCTCGTAGTCATAAATTGGAAAAAGATATACTGAATAGATACTTAGAAAATTTGATTTATGTATAGAGACATCTTCTCTGTGTATAAGTTTATTTTTTAAATCTATCTTTTGAATATTAATTGATTTTATAGCAGATTCCATTCCAACATCCAAATTATTAGAAACAAAATCAAGTGAATTTAAATTAACCTTATAACTTGGAATTAAAGGGAAATTAACAAAAAATCTATTATCAACATTAAAATTTTTATCAATCGGGTAAATAAATATGTTTGTTCTATTGTTTTCTTGAAACAATTGAGCAGTAAAAAGATAATCTGAATATCCAATTTCTAAAACACCAATAATATTATTATTCAAGATAATTGGATAAAAGCAGGAAAACATATTATGATACATTCCACGATTGAAAGCATAAACAGGCTCATTAGTTTTAAAAACATCTTCAACCGCCTGTTTGTATGGAACTAAAGTATCATAAGAATAAGGTTCAAAATATCTAAAGAAAATTGTCTTAT
>DYPF01000130.1:1592-7245 GCA_020720105.1 Chloroherpeton thalassium | reverse complement strand
TTCCTACGAGCAGGAATTGCGGAATAATATTATTGCACAAAATCAAATAGTGAATTCGTTTAAAGGCAGTTTTAATACCAAGTTAGTACTGTATTATCAAAAACCAAAGGACACTTTCTTGAGTGCAAAAATGAAGAAAGACCTTGATAAATTGGCAAAAGAATTGTTGAAACAAACTAATACAACCGTAATAGTAGAAGCATATAATGATAAAAGTGGCACACTTGAAGAAGATTTTGCGATAACCACCAAACGCGCCAATGAAGTGGTAGGGTATTTAATCCAGCAAGGACTGAAATCCAATCAAATAATGATCCATTCAAAAGGTTCCATAGCAGCCCCAAGTGGCTCGCCCAGCGGTGCAAATGCAAAGAATTTGCGATGCGTTGAAATAAAAGTATTAGGCAAATAAGTTAATTAGTCAATTCGTTGTTTTCTGCGGTAAGCTCAACTGCAATTCTCTTCATTTCCTTTAAATTAGGGTTAGAAAGCTTAATAGCAATATTTTTACGGTGAGTACTGACAGTAAAAATGCTAATGTTAAGATCCTCGGCAATTTCTTTTGTGGAGAAGTTCTGCCCTAATAATTTCATAATCTCCAATTCACGCGAAGTGAATAAACCCTTCAAATCCCTACCATTCTGAGCTTGGGACAATTGTTTATTGTCAGACAAAACCAGATTGTCAGCATTTCCAATAACAGAATTAAGCATATCCTTATTAAGGTAGCTTTCTGCATAGCTCGAAATTTCATTAAAAAGAATATCAATAATTTTAGGACTAAAATATTTTTTACCTCTCATAACAGCATTAATACTATTATGCAATTCCTCGCGTGCGACATCTTTGAATTGGTATCCATCGGCACCATAGACAAAAGTCTTGAGCAAAGTATCTTTATCCTCGCTTATAGAAAGGAAAATAGTTTTGGTGTTGGGATAATGTTTTTTGATGTACTCAATCACAACAAAGCCGTCGTGCTCGGGCATAACAATATCGCAAAGGACAACATCGATAACATTTTCCTCGAAAATATCGAGAGCTTGCTCGAATGAGTAAGCAACAAGAATATCGGAATAATCGGAAAAACCTTGCAAAATCGCCTTAGTTCCCAAAGCGGAAATTTGAAAATCATCAATAATGAGTAGTTTAATTTTAGTATCCATAATATTTAGGTAATTATTTAATGCAAAATTACGAAAAAAAAATGCACCAAATATGAATATCTGTTCATAAAAGTCGATTATATTTTATTTTTTTTCAAATAACACTTGCATAGTATATTTCGATTTGCTAATTTTGTATTAATTAATTACCTAAAAACAAAAAACAAATAATTTATTAGGTAGTGAAATCGAAAACAACAACATTATTATAAATAAAAAAAAGGGATACCATAATGAACAGAACTATTAAAAACCTCGCTGCAATATTATTAATTGCAATTACTATGATTTCTTGCGAAAAGAATCTACCAGTAGATTCAATCGAAGGATCTTTAGCAAAATCAGACTATATTGTAACCATCAATACCGATGGAAATGCAATCCAATCTGTAAATATAGATGCAGAAGTATATAGCATCTTATCAAAACACAATATTGATGTATCATCTGTATTTGCTACCTATTCTTCAGTGATGACTGGATTTGCAGCATCATTGACAGCCGAAGAAGTAAAATCACTACAAAATGATAAAAGAATTACATTGATTGAAAAAGACTATGAGATATTGGTAGTAGATAATGTGGAAAGTATAGTTGATTCGAAGGGAACATCAATTCAAGCACAATCAATATCATGGGGAATTAGTGCAGTAGGTAATTTTATCGAAGCAAACGCAACAACAGGTGTAGCATGGATAGTGGACACAGGAATTGATTTAGACCATCCAGACTTGAATGTAGATTTAACATTAAGCAAGACATTTATCACATCAGGTAGCGATGCTGCATCTGCAGATGATTTAAATGGTCACGGAACACATTGCTCAGGCGTTGTAGCTGCTAAAAATAATTCCGAAGGCGTAGTTGGCGTATGTGCAAATGCAAAAGTAATTGCAGTGAAAGTATTGAATTACCGTGGCAGTGGAACAGCATCCACAATAATCAAAGGTTTGGATTATGTTGGAAAGAATTTGATTTCAGGTAAATTGAATGTAGTAAATATGAGTTTAGGTGGAAGTGCATCAACAACATTAGATAATGCTGTAAAAAACTTAGCAGGATTAGGAGCTTATGTTGTAGTTGCAGCAGGAAATTCAGCAAAATCAGTAACCACATTTTCGCCTGCAAGAGTAGAGGCAGAAAGAGTATATGTAATTTCAGCTCACGATAATGCAAGCAAATTAGCAAGTTTCTCGAATTTTGGCAACCCAACAATCGATTTTTCCGCACCTGGAGTAAGCATACAATCAACATACAAGAATGGTTTATATGCAACAATGTCAGGAACTTCAATGGCAACACCACACGTAGTTGGCATACTTCTTGCAACAAATGGATTAATAAATACGAATGGATATTTAGTTTATGATAAAGATTTAACACCAGATATAAAAGCAAAAAGATAAAAATTTTATCGTAGAAAATTGTGCCTATTTTTTACAGATAAATCTCCTTAATAATAAAAAATCCGAAGCGAATTCTTCGGATTTTTTTTATTTCTGCTGTTCTTTGTTATAATCTTTCGATTGACACTACTTTTATTGTTTGGCATATCTTACCTTTAGATAATGGGCATCCACTACAATTCCCACTGCCACAACCCTTGTTACTTTTTTGTGAAAAAATACCTTTTAATGATTTGTAAATTTTGTTTATTGTGTACATACTCGATAATGCTATTATTATATATACGATTATATCTTGCCACATAAATTCACCTTAAAACCCTAAAATTTGTCCAATTTGATAGAATAAAAACGATACTACCCAAGCTAAAATTGTTGTATAACTCACGGTAAATAGTGCCCATTTCCAATTTGCTTCTCTATTTATTGCTGCTACTACTGCAATGCAAGGAAAGTAGATTAACACAAATAACATTAACGAATATGCACGAAGCGGGGTAAAAACTTTCTCATCGATATTTTCGCCAGTTGTATAAACTTGATTTTGCAATTTGGTTTGTAATTGTTCGGATTCTTCGTTTGATTGGTACAATACGCCCATTGTACTTACAATTACTTCCTTGGCGGGCAAACCCGAAACAATACTTACTCCTATTTTCCAGTCCCAACCCATCGGTCTTATTATCGGCTCAATAAAATGTCCAATTTTTCCAATGTAAGATTGTTCTAATCTCTCTGTTTCCATTGCTGTTTCTATTTCTTGAATTTGTTCTAATTTATCTTTATCCGATAATGATGAATTATTCTCAATCAAATTAATTTCAGCACGATAATTTTTGGAAAAACTAACTTCTCGTGGATAATAACCTAAAGCCCAAATCAAAATTGATGCAACTAAAATTAACGAGCCCATTTTCTTTAAATATTCAGCACTTTTTTCCCACATATGCCTGAAAGTTGTTCTAACAGTCGGCGTTCTATATGGCGGTAATTCCATTACAAAATGTTGGTCTTGATTTTTAAAAAATAAGTTTTTAAAAATTATTGCCATAATAATTGCCAAAGCAATGCCAAATAAATACAATGATAGAAGCACTAATCCTTGATATGCCACAAAAAAAGCAGAAATAAAAAGTACATAAACAGGTATGCGAGCGCTGCAAGACATCAGAGGAATAATAAGTATCGTTAAAATTCTATCTTTTGGATTATCCAAAGTTCGTGTTGCCATTATTGCTGGAACATTGCAGCCGAAGCCCATTAAAAGAGGAATAAAAGATTTGCCATGCAAGCCAATTTTATGCATTAATCTATCCATTAAAAATGCCGCACGTGCCATATAACCAGTATCTTCCATCAAGGAAATAAAAAAGAATAATATCAGGATATTTGGTAAAAATACAATTACCGAACCTACTCCGCCAATAATTCCATCTACTATTAAATCCTTAAATGAACCTTCGGGCATTGTTTTGCTAATTAAATTACTTAAGAGCATTACTCCTTGGTCTATCCAATCCATTGGAAAACTTCCAATTGTAAATGTTGTTTGAAAAGTTAACCACATAAATAGAAAAAATACTGGAAATCCCCAGAATTTATGCGTTAGCAAATTATCCAATAAATATGGATCCATTATTGGCTTAGGAGGCATTTGTAATGTTTCCTGCAAACCTCCACGAATAAAGCCATAACGAAAGTTTGCTATCAATGTATCGGGCTCTTCATTGTATAATTTTCGCAATTCCTTAATTTGAGCCGAAGCAATATTTCTAATTTTTTCCGGAATTTTAGTATCTAAAAACTCAATAATAGATTTGTTGCTTTCCAATAATTTTAGCGCTAAAAATCTATCAGGATAAATACATTTTATTTCGTCCGAATTGGCTATTGCATTCTGAATTTTTTCAATTGCATTTTCAATATCCTGATTGTATCGTAATTTTATTTGAGATTTTTTGGCTGCATCATTGTTGTGAATATTTATTGCTTGTTTGAGTAGTTCATTTATTCCCTCGCCTTTAGTGCCAACAGTAGGAATTATTGGCACTCCTATCAATTCTGCGAATCTCTCATAATTGAACTGAATATTATTTTTATTTAGCTCATCATACATATTCAAAGCAATTACAAATGGTACATTCATTTCCAAAAGCTGAGTAGTCAAATATAAGTTTCTCTCCAAATTGGTTGAATCGATAATATTAACTACAACATCGGGCTTTTGATTGAACAAATATTCTCGCACATATTTCTCTTCCAAAGAATAATCCGACAAAGAATAAGTTCCAGGTAGATCGATAATTTCAAGATTGTTGTTTTCAAAATCAATAAAACTTGATTTAACTCCAACCGTAACTCCACTATAGTTCCCTACTCGCTCGTGAAGACCTGTAGCATTATTGAAGAGTGATGTTTTCCCACAATTTGGATTGCCTACAAAAGCTATAGATATTATATTTTCTTGATCATTTTCAGTTGAATTACTTTGCCAATTTAAATGTCTGCGATGCCCGTGATGTTTATGATGAAAGTAATGTCTGTGTGAATATTCATATAAATTACTGTTTTCATCATTTTGTTCTGTTGTTATTTCGATGTGTCGAGCCTCGTTTCTCCTCAATGATATATGATAGCCCATAATTTCATACTCAATTGGATCTTGAAGTGGTGCTTTTTTTACAACTTTTGCTTTAGTTCCAGATACAAATCCCATCTCAGTTAGCCTTTTTCGAAAATCCGAATTACCCCTTATCCTGACTATTTCTCCAACTTCACCTTCCCGCAACTCAAGTAATGAAAAAGTTTGTAAATTTTGATTTATTTGCATTATATTATATTCTTTTTGTATTTTGTATTTTCTACCAAATACAAAATTGCTAAATAAAAGTATAAAGAGGAATAACTTTTTTTAGCTATTCCTCTCATTTTAATCACTATTATTAGTTATTGATTCTTTTTATAATTTATCTTAACTATTAAAGTGATGTAAGTAAAACATCATTAACAACTAATCATATAAAAATGTTTATTCGTACAATCAAAATACGCTTTCGTAGTACTACGGAAGGGCAAATCGGT
>DYPF01000130.1:0-1492 GCA_020720105.1 Chloroherpeton thalassium | reverse complement strand
CAAATCAGCCCTATATTTTGGCATTTTTTTAGTTATTTATCACAAATCAATTCAAAGAACATATATTATTTTGTAGGGAACGGTTTCAAACCGTTCCCTACGTAAGAATTTAACAAATAAAAATTGAATTTATTGGACGAAAGGGAAATTATTTTTTAGATTTTTTTAAAAATTAAATTACTAATATGTAAATAAATAATTAAAAACAAAATATTTGCTTTTTAAATCAAATAAATAATTGTATTTTGTTGACTCTTTTATAGATTAAGTAAAGTTATTATTATGCTTAAACTAACGAATTTTTAATAGCATAATGAGTAATTTCTGCATTTGATTTCATCTTCATCTTTTCGAGAATTCTAATTCTATAAGTGCTCACTGTATTTACACTCAAACTAAGTTCTTTGGAAATATCGGTGATTGTTTTACCCATTGCAATAAAGCACATCACTTGGAACTCTCTATCAGAAAGTACATCGTGAGGCAAGGAATTATTCTCAGTAGAAACAGATGTAGCCAGCAAGTCTGCAAGATTGGGAGATATATATTTTTTACCTACAGACACTCGTCTTATTGCACGGATAATCTCCTCTGGTTCGGACTGCTTATTGATATATCCAGCAGCTCCAGCTTTCAATACCCTAATTGCATACTGCTCTTCGGGAAATACTGTAAAGATAATAACAGGTAAATCTGGTTTAGTTTGCTTGATTTCTTTAAGGGTCATCAACCCATCTTTACCGGGCATAGAAATATCCAAAAGCACAACGTCGTATTTATAGTTTTGAATTTTCGAGAGTAATTCATCACCAGAGGAAGCCTCGTCTGTTACGATAATATCTTCTGTTTCCTCTAAAATCTGTGCTAAGCCTTTACGAACAACGGTATGGTCGTCCACAATTATCACTCTAATTAATCTTGAATAACTCATTAATGAAACCTCTTAAATTTTTACAACTAATGTAATGGTTGTGCCAACATTTAGCACAGAATTTATTGATAAATTTCCATTTATTAATTTTGCCCTTTCGCTCATTCCAATCAATCCAAGAGAATTGGAAGAATTTTGATATTCTTTTTTAATTCCAATACCGTTATCTGCAACTCTTAACTCTAAAGAATTATTTTCAACTACTAAATTCACATCTACTCTTGTTGCTTGTGAATGACGAGTAATATTTGTTAGTATTTCTTGGAATATTCGAAATATTGCAATTGTGATCGATTCAGGAATCTGAACATCTTCATCAGGTAAAGAATATTTGCAACGAATTGAAGTTTGCCTTTGAAATTCTTTTGCTTGCCATTCCACTGCTGCAATCAAGCCAAAATGATCTAATATTGATGGTCTTAATTGTGCAGAAATTCGTTGAAGCATACGAATTGTTTCCTCAATATGCTTCATCATATCATTCAATTTGTTATGGAGTGTATCTTCGCGAAGAAACTTCTTTTTCAATAATATATTCATTTCCAATTTGAGAGAAGTAAG
>DYPF01000450.1 GCA_020720105.1 Chloroherpeton thalassium | reverse complement strand
ACTTATTTCTCTTGATTGCGTTATTGTATCTCCGCAACTTATTAAAAAAGTTAATGCAATTAAAAATAAAATTTTTTTCATTTTTACCTCTTTATAAAAACTATTTCACACTTTTTAAATCAAGTCCACCCGGATATCCGTAAGAAACATGTGCATCAATTCCATATACCGAAATACCAATCGGTTCATCAGAAATTACTGAATGAGTTCCGTCTGTTAATGATTTTATAACATATTTGTATGCACTGTTTAATATTATAAAATCTCCTGAATTGATAACAACTCCGTCAAGTAATACACTTGCATCAATCGGTGCAATAATTGTAACATAATCATAAGTATAAGTATTAGGAACCAAAAATAAATAATCATTTCTGTATTGTTCCACAGGTACTTGTAATATAAATGCAGGATCACCGCCTCTTGAATCATCAATATTGGTAATAACTGTATCCTTAACACTTGTCATAAATTGTCCCATCATAATTGGTTTTGTTGAAAATACTTCAAAACTAGCAGTTGTATTAAATATATATACTTGACCGTTAGTTAATGTTACTGTTCCGCTTCCACCGATTACAGAAGTCGGATTGAATGTTATTTCAGTGTTATTGGAATTTGAAACTATTTTATAATATTCTCTTTCGGTTGCATTTGCTGAATTAACCAATTTATTTCTTGAGTTTGTTTTTATTGCCAAATAATGAGTTCCCCAAGTATCAGTAGGAAACAATTGTTCTTCAATATGATCACATCGTTCAGTTCCGTAAGGAATTTGAGTACATGAATTTGAACCAAATACTCCAATTGGTTTATCAGCAGTTATTAATGAACCGCTTAAATCTCTGTTTGCATTTTTTGTTGTTGCTAATTGTAATACTTCTCCCTGATTTAAAGTAAAAGTTGTAAGTGTATTTGCTGTAATTGCATTAATTCCTGTACCGGCTATTGTATTTACTGTAGGGGTTATACTTACTGTTGTATTATTATCTTTTGCAACAATTGTTATAAATCCCGGATAAGTAGAAGTTGCTTGAGACATTGTTTCCCAAGTCATGTTTCGGTATTCTTTTCCGTAAGCTGTTGTTGGTAATAATATTGAAGCATCATTTGAATAATTTGCTGCTCCACCTAAGGGGGAAAATTGATAAGCAATAATTGGTAAATTACTCATAATATGCCAAGGTTTTTGGTTGTCTTTAACAGTTCCCATCAATGGATTATCAGCAACATCAAATATTTCAATTGCATTTGGATTCACACTTCTTGTATAAGTATTACTATTGTTTGAAATTGTAACCAAAGCTGTAAAATCACTCGGATTGCTTATTATAATTGCATAACTTCCGTCATCATAAGTTCCACCAGC
>DYPF01000449.1 GCA_020720105.1 Chloroherpeton thalassium | reverse complement strand
AGCTCAAGATTAATATGATTAATTTGATAATCCTGATTAAATAAAAATGCTTAATTATTGATTAGCATAGTACGAACATAGATACGACAATGGAGGAAGATTATATAATGACCAAAAAGGCCATGTTTGCTCTGCTAACTGAATTCAAAAACCGCCTATATTCTTAATTTTAAATTTGCTTAATCGAGTTGAGGCCGTTAGCGATCTTATCCAATTAGTAATCAGAGTTCTACATACAAAAAGAGCTGTTCTAATAAATCAATGCTTAAGCTCTGGACTTTTTTAAGCTTTTCATTTAAGTTCTGAGTCTCGACACCAACAAGTTTTCATCGGAATGGGTATAGCAAATTGGTCTCACAGCGACGATGTCATCGCCTTCGAATTCGCTCTACACAAACACTGAGCAACTACTTCTAAAGCTTTCTGAAACGCAGGCAAGCGCGTGCTATTACACTCTTGTAAACAATTTCCTGATGTCGTGTTCGTAAGGCGCAGTGCTTGGGAAGTGCGAGGAGCTCATCACAAAGGCGTTTGCAGGGATCGAGGCAGTAGGGATGACGGCACTCGAAATGGAGATCCCTGTAAATTATATCCCTGCGAATCTTTTGAATTTCTTGTTATTTCGTACAAGGAGTTTGATAAATTGCGAGGAGGAGAGTTCAACTAAGCTGTAAGTTTCATAAAGAATGATTACCAGCATTATTCCGTAATTAATGAAATTCTTTCATATGGAATTGGCAATACTCTTCCCTTCGAGTAAGAAATTCTTTCTGAATAAAAAACAGTCGATACTGTCTCGGAGTGATAACATCGAAATGGAAAGAATGCTTGCAAAGAAAGCGCACCATATTATATTGGGTTCCGCGTTGGATGCGGAGCAATGCATTCTTGCTTTGTTCAAAGGAGTGCTCAAAACGAAACTGTAGAAAATACGGAAAATGAAATGGATTAGTAAACTGTAGGCGGAAAACCTGCTTGCAGATACTGCCTTCATTTCGTAGATCGCTGTAGAAAGTGTGTAGGTTGATGAGGAGCCGGTCATTGTCGGATTGTTGTTTGAAATTGTCGGAGCCTTGGAAGAAAAAATACAAAATGAAAATATAATAAGCATTAAGGATGTGGAAAATGTTGTAACCGCCGCGAGAAACTAAATTAAAGTATGAATTTATTATCAATTTCAGTTATTTTTTAAACAAATTAAATAAATTTATTATGTTTTGTAAATAAAATTAAAATTCAAAGACTAGTCAAACGAAATGTAGATTTACTGTTTATATAACTCAATTAATCGTTAATTATTACAGCAAATTGTATAATTCGTTTTGATTCTGTAAAAAACAATTGCCGTCAAAATTCTATAACCCAGTTGA
>DYPF01000129.1 GCA_020720105.1 Chloroherpeton thalassium | reverse complement strand
GTAGAATAAATTAATTGAACTAAAAGATAAATTAATAAATATAAAAAATAACTTAAATCAATAATTTTATATAAATAAAACTTATAGGAGTTTATATGAATAAAACAAAAGTAATTATTATCGGTGCTGCAGGAAGAGATTTCCACAATTTTAATGTAGTTTACCGCAACAATCCAAATGTAGAAGTTGTAGCATTTACAGCTGCTCAAATTCCAGACATCGCTGGCAGAAAATATCCTGCAGAATTAGCAGGCGAATTTTATCCAGCTGGTATTCCAATTTATGAAGAAAAGGATTTGGCAAATTTAATCAAAGAACATAATGTAGAAGAATGCGTTATGTCATATAGCGATTTGCCTTACGATACTGTAATGCACATTGGCTCGCTTGTTATGGCAGCTGGTGCTAAATTTTCAATGTTAGGTTCGTACCCAACTATGGTTGAATCCACTAAGCCCATTATTTCCATCACAGCTATTCGTACTGGTTGCGGTAAAAGTCAAACAACACGTGCGGTTATTCGTGCTTTGCTTGCCGCTGGCAAAAAAGTAGTAAGTGTTCGTCACCCAATGCCTTATGGAGATTTAGTAGCTCAAAAAGTTCAACGATTTGCCGAAATTTCCGATTTAACTAAACACAAGTGTACAATCGAAGAAATGGAAGAATACGAGCCACATATCGAAATGGGTAGCGTGATTTATTCTGGTGTTGATTACGAAGCAATCTTACGCGAAGCCGAAAAAGAAGCTGATGTAATTATTTGGGATGGTGGCAACAATGATATGCCATTCTACAAACCAAATTTATCTATCGTTGTTGTAGATCCATTACGTCCAGGTCACGAAATTGGCTATTATCCTGGCGAAGTAAACTTGCGTATGGCTGATGTAGTTGTAATGAATAAAGTAGATAGTGCATATCCAGAAGATGTTGAAGAAGTTTTAACAAATGTACGTCAATATAATCCAACAGCTAAGATTATTATGGCAGCTTCAGCAATTATGGTAGATAATCCAGAATTGATTTTAGGCAAAAAAGTATTAGCAATCGAAGATGGTCCAACATTAACACACGGCGAAATGACGATTGGCGCTGGTGTAGTTGCCGCTCAAAGATTTGGTGCAGCAGAATTAATTGATGCTCGCCCTTATGTTGTTGGTAAAATCCAAGAAACTTATGACAAATATCCATATATTGGCACATTATTGCCAGCGATGGGTTATGGCGACCAACAAATGAAAGACTTAGAAGCAACAATCAATAAAGTAGAATGCGAAAGTGTAATTATTGGTACTCCAATTAACTTGGCTCGTTTTATCAAAATCGACAAACCAAACACACGCGTTTATTATGAATTATCCGAAATTGGCAAACCAACAATTGCAGATGTAATTGCTGATTTTACAAAATAAATTGTTTCTCTTACGATAAAGAGAAGTGTGTGGTTATAAAATAATAAGACTCCCGATAAAACGGGAGTTTTTTTTGTACTTGGAATCTTAAAATAAATCTACTTTAGTGAAAATTAATAATTTTTGATTAATTTTGAAATCTTGAATTTTGTAATTCAAGAATTTAATGTTTTTAACTTTGATTTAATAAGAAAATGATTGATTTATTGATTTTTTACTTTCACTTTTTTGTGGCTGTATATGCTTTTACGAAAAGTTGGCAAGATGGCACAATCAAAGAAGGCTTTTTAGCAGTTGGATTAATTGCTCTTATTTTTTCGATTGGCTGGGCTCTAACAGGCTCGCTTGCTTATGCAATTTGGCCCAAAGCTTGGGATACCGTGTACTTTACTCACGATACTTTGTCTTTGATTTTGCTAACTATTCCAGAATCAGTTTTCTTTTATCATTTCTTTTTTAAGGAAAAACAGAAAATTAGTCAAGAAAATCTTTCTTAATTGATTCGGAAATTTCTTCCATTTTTTTACCTCGGGAACCTTTAACCAAAATGATTGTATTTGGTTGAATTTTCTCTTTCGCATAATTATACATTTCTATTTTATCGCTAAACACTTTGATATTATTTAGGTTTAAACCTAATTCATTATACGCTTGAGTGTAATTATCACCATATAAATATGTATAATTTGAGAATTCTAAGGCAATTTTTATGATTTGTTTATGTTCAGAAGTAGACTCCTCGCCTAATTCGAGCATATCACCAAGTAAAGCAATCTTCGTCCAGCCGTTCTTGGTAAGTGTGAGTGTTTTAAGAGCTAACTCAGTCGAGCTTGGATTAGCATTATATGTATCGTTCAATAAAATTATGTTATTCTTCTGTAGTAAGCCCATTCTTGCATAAGACGAACTCGAGTCAGGTTGCCAATTTTCAAGGACTTGCTTTATATTTTCGATTGGAATTTTATAAAAATATGCAATGGCAACAGCGGCGACAGCATTATAAGCAAAATTTAATCCTTTTGCGGCAAGATTGATGTTGAAGTGCTGTTCGTGCTGCTTCTCGTAAAAGTCTATACTTGTATTGAAATTTTCGTCAAAAGAATATTTAGCATTCAGATTAAGGTCGTTTTCAGTGCTTTGTCCATACGTATATTTATTATCAAATAGTTGGGAATATTTAATCAATCGTTCGTCATCCATATTTACAAAAGCCATAGCATCGGATTTTTTCAAAAAAGCATAAAGCGAAGTTTCTTCAAGTTCCACTCCATCTAAATCTCCAAATCCTTCCAGATGCTCTTTGCCAATATTGGTTATCAATCCTGAAGTTGGAGCAACCATCTCGGTAATAATATGAACTTCGCTTGGGTAATTTGTGCCTATTTCAATCACTGCCATTTCCGTATCTTCATTAATCTGAAGCAACATCAAAGCCGCACCAACTTGATTATTATAATTTTGGATAGTACGCAATACATTATATTTTGTGGCGAGCAAATCTGCAATCATTTCTTTTGTAGTTGTCTTTCCATTTGAACCAGCCACGGCTATTATATCAATTTCGAATCTAAGTCTATGGAAATTTGCTAATTCTTGCAGAGCAACAAGAGTATCTTTAACAATAATAAAGTTTTGATTTAGATGATTATCTTTATTGTCATCAAACCATTTATTTTCGACAATACAAACCGATGCACCTGACGTAAATGCTTGATTTATATAATTATGAGCATCAAAATTTTCGCCAATCAATGCAACGAATAGTGAATTAGGTTTAATCTGGCGAGTATCAGTCGAAACAGAGGAAATTTTTACATCTGGACTAATAAACACATTATCACTACCGAAAATGGCGAGAAGTTCATTAATTTCAAATTTTGCTTGATTTTCTATAGATTGATTGTTGATCATAATTTAATTTATTGATTATTTTAGGAAGTTATAAACGATTAGGATGTAATTAAATTACATAGGAATATTCTTTGCTGCTATGCTCTGCGACTGACATTTGGCATCAGCCAATTATCATAGCCTCCCCCTAAATCCGCACCTGTCCCGACTTGTCGGGATAGGTGAGAGGGAATAATTATCAGGGCAGAGCAAGCTCTGCCCCTACAGTTTTATCCAGCACCCAGCACGATTTAATATATTTAAATTTTTAATAAACGACAATAATATTTGGAATTTAACAACAAAAAAAATCATTAATTATTTTTTCTAAATCCAAAATATATAGTAATTCTCGCGATGCAATTATATATCAGCAACTTACGCTCAATATTATTTGAATTATTGTTTGTTTAATATTCTATTCTACCTTAGAATTTTGTAATGATTAAAGAGCAAGAAAAAAAGTTGAGCCTTTACTCAGAAAACTACACTGCTCACTCAAAAAAATACCCTATTCAATCAATTGTATTTTTTTGTATTATTTCTTTTTGTATATTTACAAAAAAAATGGAGGACAAATGTTTTTAATTAGTGATTCATTAGAAGAAAGAGAAAAAATCATTTATGAATTGAATTTAGTAAATCCAACTGCTGCATTCACTTTAGCTTTCGCTCATTTTAGATGGACGGTAAATAGGTTAATTTTATCTTTAAGCAGAACAACTACAACAGTTCTAAAGGAGAGATTAGAATGCGTCAAAGATGCACAAACATTAAAGTCATTGTGGAGAAAAGAGATTGGTGAAACCCTAAAAGCTCCATCAATCAGCAACATTATAAAAAATTGGGATGATATTAAATTTTCTTACTTATTTAACGAGAAGTTATTAATCAATGCAAGTCCTGAATTAGGCTCTGAAATTAATTTAGTGGTGCCCAATATTATGGAAGCTACTTATGATTTATGTACATTTAGCAAGGCATACGATTTGCATTTATATAAGAAGGTTGCTACTAAGTATTCTAAGTTTATGAAAGTGGTTTGACTGCCATATCTGACAGTTTTAAATGAAGAAAAGAGTAGAAAATCAAAAAGGATAATATAGAGAAATTAATATCTAAATTATCATTTTTGATTATAATGAATTATTTACTTTTTTCGGGAATTCCCATAATACGAGAATAAATCTGAAGTTCCGGAAATTGTTCAAATACAATTTTGAACACTACAAGCAAAGGCACTGATAGCATCATACCCGAAATACCCCAAATATGTCCCCACAGAACCAATCCAAAAATAACAGTCAGTGTATTTATCTGCATGCTACTTCCCATCACCACAGGCTCCAATGCATTACCAATAATGAAATGAACTCCGACTAAAATTGCAAGAAAAATTAATGCGGGTTGGAAAGTATCATTTTGAATAAGTGCCATTAGCACAGGGAACGCTGTTGATATCACAGAACCAATAGTTGGAATAAAACTAAAAATAAATGTAATAAATCCCCAGAATAAGGCAAACTTCACTCCGAAAAGAAGGCAAAGTCCATAAGTAATTGCAGCCATTATTAAATTTATCAATGACTTAACAATAATATATGAAGATAGGGCTTTTTGGATTCTTTCGTAAAAGTAAATAACTTTGCCATCGGGATTAAAATTGTCAACATAACTTAAAAATCGTTTGTAATTTGCCATTCCTGATAGAATAACAATAAAATACAGGAAGTACATAGTGACAGCACCCGTAAAACTTGAAAGTGTGGATAAAGCAATAGATGCTCGACTACTAACCCATTCGGTGTCCATTTGTGCAATCATTTGCTTATAAACCCTTTTGAAAGATAGTTTTGCTCCAAAGGTTTGGTTAATCCATTTGAACGCAGCATTAGTTTTTTCGGTAAGTTGCTCAGAAATATAGTCGCTTTCGGCAGACATTTCGTAAAAAGTATCTTGGACAATAAGAAACACGCCAAAAATAATCGCTGTAGAAAAAATAACAATAAAAGTTATGGTTATAAAATTTGGAATTTTGATTTTCTTGAATAATTGAATAATCGGATTAAAAAGTGATGCCGAAAAAAAGGCTAAAAACAAAGGAAGAAGTATGCTTTCTAATACTTGAAGTAAGTACAATACAACAAAAATAAATAGGACTATGATAATGTTCTTTATTTTATTATCCATATAATATATAATTTATTCGATTTTAAGAATTCCCGGACGTAGTCGTTTACCAATTGGCTCAACAGCACTTAACACATCAGTAGTATCTTTAAAGATATTCTTCACCTGAAAGTTAGGGTCAGCCAATTGCAATTCGGGAATATAGATATAAGCATTAATCAAAATCTTATTTCCCTCCACAATAAAATTGCCAGTGATAACTCTCTGACAATTAAGTTTTTCCACAGCCTTCCAAATATCACTTGCATATTGTGGATTGGCAGGATCAATGTTCATTTCAGCCAATAAGGCTTCGATAGAATCAATTGGTACGATACGATAATTATATTCATTGGGGTCGCGTTTCTGCAAATACTTAGCCAACGAATCTTGCAAATCATAACACCAAACATTATAATCCATATTTCCGTGAGCATTCTCGAATGGCAAAACTGCAATCCTGCCCTGACCAGATGGCTGTGATTGCAAGTAAGAAAAACTTGCGATTACTAAAATCAAAAAAATAAATAACTTTTTCATAATATTTTCCTTGGAAACAATTATATTTCCTTTTTCTTGATTATGTTTACAAAAGAGTTAAACAAACAAACGTCCTTGCTCCTCTTTTATTTTATTAAAAGATTTTGAAATTAAAAAATTTGATATAAAAATTTCTTTTCCGTTTTGATTTGAATTTTTTGTCTGGTTTCGCATACCATACATTAGTTTGTAGGGTGAAATTTCGGCAAAATCAAATAATTCTTTGATATAATCCGAATCGTCATAAGTAATTAACCATTTGTGTTTGCAAGTTTTCATAATTTCTGCAAATCGTTTATGGTCAAATTGTTTATGTAAATTACCATTCTTCCCGTATAACGCTGATTTTGTTGCAGAAAAATACGGCGGGTCTAAAAATAAAAAAACGTTATCACCTTCTTTTTCAACAACATCTTGATAATCAAAGTTTGTTATCTCTGTATTTGGTAAAACTTTTGCTAATTGCTTAATTCGTTCTATGCTTGATTCTGTAAATCTTCCATGATATGCTTGATTAGAAAATCCACCTGATTCGGTTGTTCCCGAAAAAGTTATGCGATTAAAAATAAAAAATGCACTTGCAATCTCTATATCATTAAATTTTGACTTATTATCAATTAAAAAACGATGTAATTCTTTTCCTTCGGTGTATTTATTTCGCCAAAAATAAATCTGTTCAATTAAATCATCAATTTGATTTTGAGTTATTTGCCAAAATTTATATAAATCATAGTAAATATCGTTTATCCAAAATCTTTTGTTCGGATAATGTTGCTTTAAATTTATAAAAATAGAACCACCGCCCAAAAAAGGTTCTCTAAATTCATTGAAATCGGGAACTAATGTATTGATTAGTTCAACTGCTCGACTTTTGCCACCCGGATATCTTAAAGGACTTTTTATCATAACATCAACCTTTTTTAATGATTACTGTAAATTTGTTTTTCTTTGCTTCCGAAAACAAATCATCAATCAATTGTTGATGTTTTGAATTTAATTCGTTTTTCTCTATAAAAGTATCAAAATCTTTGTTTTAAAATTGTCTAAACCTTCAAAACTATGCAATTTTGTATCAAGTTGTTTTTCTATTTTGGCATAAGATTTTTTTACTTTGTCAATCAACAAAGGCAAATTATCATTAATTTCTTTCAAATTCCAATGCAATGCAGAGCTATGATAGTTTTCAATCTCTTGGATTTTTGAAATGACAAATTCATTATCAAAACAAGATATTTACTTATAAATGCCTTCGGCAATGAGAAAATTCT
>DYPF01000448.1 GCA_020720105.1 Chloroherpeton thalassium | reverse complement strand
CTGCTCTCTTCTGGGAATATGATGCAAGAATTGGCAGGAGGTGGAATTTAGATCCGAAACCAAATCCGGCAATTAGCCAATATGCCACATTTGCATTGAATCCAATTTTGTATAGTGACGTGTTGGGAGATACAATAAGAGTTCAAAGATTGCAAAGAGAAGGACAAAAACCAATTATAAGGATAACATATAAAACTGAATTATTAAATATTTCAAATATACAAACAACAAAAGAACAACTTGAAGCAATTGCTAAATCTATTAAAGATCAAATTACAGAATCATATGCAAAAGAATATGAAGGTTTTGAAGTTTGGGCTAATGTTGAAATAACTGTTTGAGAAAAATATGAAGATTTAACAGGTTCAGAAGGTCATGTTATATATATTGTTAATCCTGAAGATTCCCAATTAGAAATTGAAACAGAAAATAACGCACAAAAACAGCATGCAATTGGCGGTTCGTCAAGATTGAGTTGTGATAACGGGGATATGTATTTAAGTAGTGATTTGCTACAATACGACGAACAACTAAGAAGAACAGCTGGACATGAATTTGGACATTTGGCTGGATTAGAGCATCCAGGTGATAAAGGTGCCACAATAGAAGACAATGTAAGTGGATTAAATAAACAAAATTTAATGCATCAAAGTTGGAAATCCCCAAGGGGTTCCGATATTTCTTCTGATCAAATATTAAAAATAGAATCTAAAAACTAATTTATGAATATTATTTTAATTTTAATGTTATTATTCAATACACTTATAACTGACATAATACATTTGTGTGACTTTTGTTTTCTTGATTCTTGTGAATCAGCAGATATGATTGTTGTAGGAAAAGTAATTGACTATGATGTTTTTGTTAAGTACAATGATAAAGAAAATACTTACCCTACAGTTTTAGTTTTAGAAGTTATAGAAATCATTGCTAAGAATGATTCGATATACTGGAATCGTCCATTAATTAAAACAAAAAAGATATTTAGGATACTCGGTTATTCTAAAGGGAACAATGGTAAAAACGTGCAATTTTTTCCCAAAGGTAGTTTATGGATTTTTAACTTACACAACTCATTTAACAAAACATATGATATTAACTTTTTTATTGATGAGTGTTCTTCTAGTTATTTGAAAATATTGAATAACAAGGCTATTGGAAATATTGATGGCAGAAACATAGATTATTATAATCAAGATGCTGTATCAGAAATGGACTTAGACTCTCTAAAAACAAGAATATTAGAAATTCGAAGCAAAAAAAACAAACCTAACGACTAATTGACAAATAGCCCCCCGCTACCCCCGCTACCGCACGAGCAATGTCATTAAGTTAGTCGCATAAATATTTGAATATCAAATAAATAGCTTGTTT
>DYPF01000447.1 GCA_020720105.1 Chloroherpeton thalassium | reverse complement strand
ATTTCAGATTGTATCCGCATCAACGATGTTCGGAATGAGGTGAAAGTGACGCACCAACATATTGTTAGTAGTTGAATATCAATAATTAAAATCAAAATAATGTATCCATTAACTACAATCAGGGAAATGTTTGAAGGCAATAAAATAATTGTTCCAAAATCTTACCGTGCTTATTCCTGGGAAAGTTCGACTGCACAAAGCGATTCAAGAACTCAAACTGATGAATTTTTGTCTGATTTGACAAAGTACACCAACATTTCAACTTCAACTCCGTATTATTTTGGACATTTTATTTTTAATGAGAAACCAAACAGGACTTACGAAGTAATCGACGGTCAACAAAGAATAACAACGATTGTAATCTTTCTGTCAGCTTTATTCGCCAGGTTAGGAAGTATTAAAATTTTGACAGAAGAAGAAGAACTATTTGAAAGTATGATTAAAAACAGGTCAAAATATATCTTCTCAACAGTTAATCATGATAATCAACTATTTAGAGAATATGTGATTGACCGGATTAAATTGAATAAGAAAAGAGTGGAAACAGAATCTGTACAACGAATTGTTAGGGCATTTGATTTTTTTACGAAAGCCCTGGCCGAAAAGGATGAAACATATTTAACCGGAATGCTAAGAACTGTAAGCGAGGCATCGTGTACCACTTTTTGTGTAAAAAGTGAATCTGGAGCTATTCAAGTGTTAAACTTTATAAACAAGCCTGGCAACCGTTAAAATAATAATGAAAAACACTGCACTTACCGCTTATTTAGAAATAATATTGCTTCGTTATGCAAAATGTTAAATATACCTTTGAACCATCACAATGCTTTGAGTGACGCGAAGGCTTGTGGGGAGTTTTTTTGAGGCACTCGAAATTAAAATTGGAAAATATTTGAATATTAAAAGACAATAGATGAAAGATTTACAGAACTTACTAACCCAAGTTTCCATTATTACAAAAAAAATTCTGAATATATAGATGCAACAGGAGGTCGATTCAATATGTTTCGCATTGTTGGTGTAAATCATTATGAAAATACACACTCAGCAATTCTGGCAGAATTACTTAATCCTAAAGGTACACATGGACTCAAAAGTAAATTATTGGAATTATTTGTAGTCCAAATGTTAACCATGGAAACCATGAAAGTTTTTCATTGTGAAAATGCAACAGTTAAAACAGAAGCACCTGGAAACGGGAGAATAGATATTTTAATTGAAGACAATGCTGGTCGTGCAATTATTATAGAAAATAAAATTTATGCTGAAGATCAGTGGGAGCAATTAAAACGTTGGCGTTCATTGTAGAGCGACACTCAAACTGACAACATAAAACCAAAAATGTACAAAAGACCAAATAGTAAAATTTGAAATGGAA
>DYPF01000128.1:3195-7329 GCA_020720105.1 Chloroherpeton thalassium | reverse complement strand
ATGTTATAAATTTTTATATTAACGAAACCGGATTTCGGCAATGAATACCCAATAACGGTAGAGGGGTTAAAAGGATTCGGAAAATTCTGAAACAGTTTATATTGATTTACAACCTGTTCGTTTGAAGGATTAATAGCAGTTTGCTGAACAACGACTAAATCGAAGAAGCAGTGAGCTTTCACGGAATCGTTATCTGTAACGGAAACTTTCAGGGAAAATGTCCCGACAGAAGGAGGAGTCCCGTAAAGGGTTTTCGTTTGCGGATTAAAATTCAACCAGGAAGGCAGAGGATTACCATTGCTAAGTACTGCGGAATACGAAAGAGTATTATTACCATCATCATCTATGAAGGTAGAATCCGGAATAACAAAATTATACGGAACATTAACGGTATCTCTTTGAGTCGGGATTTGATTAGCGAGATACGGGATAAAGTTTGTATGTTCGAGACTATCAATCAGATTGTCAATTCTTACCCAGTAGATATAATAAGATGCCCAAACATTACCGCCTCTTGTAAAGAACAAATATTTATCGTCCTGAGTAACAAACGGTCCGAATTCGTATGTAGGACTTGGCGTATTAACCTGTGGACCGAGTGATTTGGGATTTGTCCATTTACCGTCCGTTTTTTTATAACTAATAAACAGATCGCCGGCAACAGATGAAGAACTCCTTGCATGAATAATGTAAGATTCATCTCTTGAGATAAAGAAATCGTTTTCATCCATTCCGGAATTTATTGGTTTTCCAAGATTTTGAATAGTCGTATCATTTCCGATTAACTGAAGACAGCCCAAATCTTTTGACGCTATTCCAGGAAAAGTAGCGGACACATAATAATTTTTCAGAAATGTTTCCTGGAAATAATGTGTCTGTTGATTGGTATTTATACATTTGACAGGTGTACTCCAACCTGAACCGGTTCTGACAGAATAATATGCTGTTGCGAAAGTATTAGCATTAATTTCCATGTACATAACACTGTCATTCGGAGAAAGCGCGGGACCCATAAAACCTTCGAAGACAACGAAAGGACCCTGCCATTTATCGTTCAGATATTTAAAACATTTAATTCTTTGAACGCTCACAGGATAAGTATTAATTTCACAGAAATATATTTCTTTTCCGTCTGATGTAATGGTTATTCTTTCAACAGGACGCATCGTACCGTTTACGGGTAATGCGAATATTTTTGCTGTATATCCGGGAGGTGTCTGAGAAAGGAAGAGACTATCTGCAGGGATAGGTTGCGCAAAGCCGGAAGTGAAGAGCAGAGAAAGGAAAAAAGTAAAGATAAAAGTTTTCATAGCAGAATTATTTTAGTTTTAAAATAAGTTTAGTTAAGATACGCAAAGAAAACAGCGGCGGACATACAAATTCAACGAAACGGGGAATAAATCAAGTAAAACAATGAAATCCATCTGCAAAAAAAACATAAGAAACGAATTACGGATAAATGATTATTAAATAATGCAGATGTTTATTATTTTGCGATAATAAATAAGAATGGAAACCAAGACTTTAAAAAGGTTACACATATTTTTTTGGATAGCGGTATTTGTTTTTGCCATAATGAACACACTGGCATACATCGGGAACGAATTATTTTTTCCGGTAGTAACAAGTGTTTCAATGAGAACGGTTTTCAATATGCTCACATTTTATTTATTTTACTTTTCGATAACTCCAAAGATAATCACGAAGGAAAAGATTTTCATATTCACAGCGGGAGGTATAATTTACCTGACAGTATTCAGTTTTATATATTCGTTTTTATATTACATACCCATTTCATATAAGATTGCATCATCAAATCCGTTTACATATTCATTAACAACAGGCATAAAGAATGCGATATACAATATATTTGCATATCAAACAATTTTTGCAATATCAGGAAGTCTTTCCAAAGTTTCATTAATCTGGTACAGCAATCAGATTAAACAGCATGAAACGGCAAAGCAGAACATTACAACAGAATTAGCAATGTTACGGGCACAAATAAATCCTCATTTTTTATTCAACACATTAAACAACATAAAATCATTAATAAAGACGATGCCTTCAAAGGCAGTAATCAGTATTGACAAACTGAACGGCATAATGGAATATATGATAAACGAATCATCATACGAGAAAGTACCAATGCGTAAAGAAATTGAGCATATAAAAAATTACCTTGAGCTGGAGAAAATCCGATACAGTGATGCGGGTTATATAGATTTCAGAATTTCCGGAAATTACGAAACGACAGATATTCCCCCATTAATATTTATGCCATTTATAGAGAATGCATTCAAGCACGGCAATAAACTAAGCAAATCCCCCGGAATAGAAATCGGAATAGAAATATCAGGAGAAGAAATTAATTTCAGGACAAAGAATTACATAAAGGAAAAAAGCGAAATGCAGAGCAGAAACAGCGGATTCGGACTTACAAATATCAGGCGGAGACTTGACTTAATATTTGAAAACAGATATAGACTTGAAATAACAAACAGCGATAATATATTTTCCGTAAATTTAAAATTAAATCTCAGATGATAATTAAATGTATAGCGGCAGATGATGAGCCGCCGGCACTTGACATAATAGAAGATTACATCTCACAGGTTCCGTTTTTAAAATTAATAAAGAAATTCACAGACGGAATCGGAGCATTGGAATATATAGTTAAGAACGAAGCAGATTTAATTTTTCTGGATATAGAGATGGGCGGAATATCCGGGACGCAATTATTAAAGTCACTAACGAAGAAGCCGAATGTAATAATGACGACTGCATACAGAAATTACGCGGCGGAAGCATTTGACTTGAATGTAACGGATTATCTGCTCAAGCCATTTTCATTTGAAAGATTTTTAAAAGCTGTTGAGAAAGCATACGGAATATTAAAGAGTGAGAAAAATCTACCCGTTACAGAAACAAGAGATTATTTTTTTGTAAAATCGAATTACAAGATGGTGAGGATAAATTTCGACGACATATTATATATAGAAGGAATGAGCGAATATGTAGTAATTAAGACAAAGACAGGAAACATTATTACGCTGTTAAGTTTTAAAATAATAGAGCAGACATTACCCGAATCAAGATTTATAAGAATACACAAGTCGTATATGGTATCGCTGGAAAAGATTGACTCAATAGAAGGGCAATATGTAAAAATCGGGAACAAAGAATTGCCGATTGGTAATTTTTACAAAGAGAAGTTTTTCGCAGCGATTAGCAGATGAAAAGAAAGTACATCATACGGCTTCATTCAATTTTCTGGGCAGTAAGTTTTGCGGTGATAGGGCTTCAGAGTATCCGTGCAATTGGGAATGAAGCGTTGAATTCTATATTGCTTGACAATTTAATTTACTTTGCTTCGATGGCATTGGTGTTTTATATTTATTATACATTCATAACGAAGAAATATCTTGAAAAAAGAAAAATCGTATTTCTGATAATTCCGGGATTTTTGTTTATATGGATTTTGACAATACCTATCACTTATATTTACATAAAAATAATGTTAAGTCCGATATTTGCAGATTATTATTTTTCATTTCTCGAAACAAATTTCTTATTTGCGGTATCGGGTTCATTAATGAAGATATGGCTGATATGGTATGAAGATGCAATACGGCAGAGAGAGGCGGAGAAGCAGAAAATAACGGGAAAGCTTGAGCTATTGAAGGCACAGATAAATCCGGAGTTTTTATTCGGCGAATTAAGCAATATCAGAGCAATGATTGAAACCGAGCCTGACAGGGCAATACACAGCATAGAGAACTTATCGGAGAAAATGAGCGAGATGCTGTACGGGAATATGAAGGAGAGAAAGTGAAATTAGATAATAAGTTCAAGGTATTAATATTGAAACTGATAATATATATTATTAGATTTCAGGAAATAATTTTTTTAACAAAAAAGTATGGAAAACATAACAGACTGCGTAATAAAAGAATTGCGGAAAAACGCTGATGAGAAGACGAGGGAGATAAGTCAGAGGTTTTTCAAAGAAGAGATAAAGAGCCGCGGGATAAGGTCTGCAACGGTACAAAAGATAAGCAAAGAATATTTCAAAAAGATAGAGACAAAGAGAAAATCCGAAATATTCATATTTTGCGAAACATTATTTCAGAC
>DYPF01000128.1:0-3095 GCA_020720105.1 Chloroherpeton thalassium | reverse complement strand
GAGTCGGAAGAAAAGAAGGAGTTTTTACTGCAATCAGCGGCGGAGGACTTTCCAAAAATAAATCCATTCAGAGATATGGCGGTAAGTGCGTTTATCATACTATAATGTTATATTTTATCATTGAATTTAATATTATAGTATGATATTTCCCCTATACCTTGAAATCAGAAACACACGCAGTTATATATATTGCGTAAAAAAAATGAAAAAGCTAATCATTTACAAATAGAAATAATCTTCTTAGCTAACGCAGAAAAATCATCGTAGCATTTTTGAACTGCGAATAAATGAGCGCCAATTGCACCATCAGCAGGTTTTAACAAGAACATTGGTTTGTGAGCCTCCATTGACATTGGTGCTAAACTATGATAATGTTTTAATAGAGCTATACAATTTTCGTCTTCTTCAACGATTTGTTTACTTGAATTATTTTTAAGAACATATTCAGAATAAACATAAGGAATTCGGTTTGCCCATCTTAAATATGATTTAACCGGTCTGCTTTCTTTGGCAGAATATTGCATAATAATATAACCTGCCGGTGTTTCAATTCCTTTGGGAAGTTCAAAATTCAAAGATGGTGGTTTCCTGTCCACTCTATCGTTCCATTCATTTTTCCAAGTACTTAATGTTAAGCCAAGGTTTTTAATACCTTGAAGGGAAAATAAATCTGAAGCAACCGGCATTATAATATAATCAGAACTTATAGTAACAGCTCTGTTGATTGCACCTAAATTTGGTCCAACATCTATTAAAACAAATTCGGCATTTTCTTTACTTGCGGCTTCATTAATAATTGTATTGAATATACTTGTTACTTTAAAAGAATAGATATCCCCACCCAAACATTCTAACCATGCTTTACTTAATTTATCTTCAAATGCCGATAAAGAAAGATTTCCTATAATCAGACCTAAATTATCGTTTATTTGCTCTATATGAACCGGAATATAAGGTTCACCGGAAACGACAGGAGTAATTGAGTTGAGAATTGTCATAGGCAGGTCATTCTCATAAATCTCTTCTAATCTATCCATAGTAAGGAACATTGATGTTAAATTCGACTGCGGGTCTAAATCTACAGCAATTGTATTTATACCTAATTGCGACAACATCCATGCAACATGATATACAGTTGTAGTTTTCCCTACACCACCTTTATTATTAAAGAATGTAATTGTTTTCATATCACCATTTAATATTAATTGGAATTGTAACTTTAAATTTTGTTATTAATGAAATATCAAATATTGGCTCACCATTACCATTCTTAATTAATTCTTCTTTAGCTCTATTGATACCATAATTGAAACGATTGACATAACCCAATATCTTCATTGCTTCTGCTAAAACAATATTCCGATAATCACTTGCGTTTGGGAAATTCTGTTCATTTACATCACCAAACAAACCACCCGGGTTTATAATCTCTATTCGGTTTGCAAATTCATAAATATAAATTGGTGCATTTGATTCATAACTGCGATGCATAACAGCATTCATAATTAATTCTCTCAAAGACCAATACGGATAATTTTTTAAAATTAGTTCCTGAAACGAATCTTGCTTGACAGGTCTTTCTTTTATGATATTATTTTTAATAAAATCATCTATTGAATTAAGTTCAGATATTAATGCACCTGAAAACATCTTTTCATACTCAACATCACTTGTCATTTCATTTCCGCTAAACTTAATGTATTGAATATAAGCACCCGGCAGATAATATTTAGGATTAAGTCCAAAAAGTATAATACCGGCATTTGTAGGACATTTTTCATTTGTATCATAAAATCGTAATGATGCAAGTTGTTCCTCAACATTTCTTCCGTTCTCATCCAAAGTTTCTTTATCTATTGCAATAGTAAGATAATTTGATCTAAAATGTTCTATACTTAAATCATTTAAAGTTGAACCTAAAGCCGGAACTAAATCATACGTTTTAGCATAAGCGGCTCGTCTTTCCGTGAGAATTTTTTCTTCTTCAATTGTTGCTTTTCCTCTTCTAGAACCTATTCTTATCCAACATCTTCCGTCATATCTTACAGGTGGATATGTTGAAGGTTTTACTTCTACAACTACAACATCTCCGCCATCAATCTGAAGAACAGGGCTAACAACTAAAGATGGTTGAGGCAATACATTGCCATTTGATTTTACACCGCCTATTTGTACTAAATCTTCATCTCTTATGGTAATACCACTAACTTTTCCATCATCATTAACACCTAATAATATATAACCGGGTTGTTTATGATTTGGGAAATCATTTGAAAATGCACAAACAGCCGGACCTAATTTATCTTCCTTAAAAGAAATAGTCCTTTCGATTCTGTCTGATTCTAAATCTTTCATCAGATCTTTTATTTCTTCTATTGATATCATTTTATTATGTTTATATTGTTTTAAAATCTATTTCGGCGTCTTTATTAAGTAAAAATAATAAACCAATTGACTTAAAAATATACAAAATACTTTCCGAGGAGGTTTAATATGACAATGCTGCTTCTGGGTTATTAGCGACTCCGGAGTTGAAAATCCCGATTCATCGGGACACAAGAAATTTGCAAAGGAGCTATCACAATACAAGCAAGGAAAGGGATCGGTACAATTCCCTTATGAGAAGCCATTGCCGAAGGAACTGATAGCAGAGATAGTGAAGTTCAGGGTAAAGGAGAACGGATGAGGCACGGGATTTAATCCCACAACAAGAATTCCCTGAAGTCAGAAACACACGCAGTTATATATATTACGGAAAAAAATGAAAAAACTAATCATTCTGATTTCAGGGATATTTATTATCGGATGCGGAGACACGGCAATAAATACGGTTGAGATGCCGGAAATATTTTCCGTAGAAGTAATGATGAAAGACTCAACGAGCGGAGAATACAAATGCACAGCGATAGAATATCACAAAGAAATAAATACCTTAATATTTTTTTCCGAAACCGATACGATGCTAATCCCCTCTTTCGGGAATAATGTATTGAGGTTCCGGGTGAAGAGATGAGGGGGGTTAAATAGACATTTTTGCTTCGGGATTATTAGCGACTCCGGAGTTGAAAATCCCGATTCATCGGGAGAGTCGAATG
>DYPF01000446.1 GCA_020720105.1 Chloroherpeton thalassium | reverse complement strand
CGCCATATCACCTTCCTGACGCAGGTGAAACGGCGACTATAGCTATCACGTTACCACACATAATAAAAGACGACACGGATGTACATAATTGACAAAGAAAAAAATAGGATTTCAAAACTTGAAGAAAAGACTTTCCACGATTTGAAATTTAGAGAAAGGGAACATTTACAAGAATGGATTGCAAACAACCCATCATCTCTTGGTGAAGAATTCCTAATAATTCAAAAAGAATTCAATGGCTTTTATGACACAAATGAAAGACTTGATTTGCTTGCCTTAGACAAGTCAGGGAATTTAGTGATTATTGAGAATAAACTTGACGACTCTGGCAAAGATGTGACTTGGCAGGTAATAAAGTACGCATCGTATTGTTCAAGTTTGACTAAACAAGAAATCATTAAAATTTATCAGGATTTTCTCGGAAGCAAATCTAATGCAGAAGAGAATATTTCAGAATTTTACGACAAAAGAGAAATTGATGAAATTTTATTAAATCAGGGATTAAATTCACAAAGGCTGATTTTAGTTGCTGCAAATTTCAGGAAAGAAGTAACATCGACAGTTCTATGGTTGATGAATTTTAAAATCAGAATTCAATGTTTTAAAATTACGCCATTTGCTTTGAATGAACAGCTATTTCTAAACGTTGAACAAATACTTCCGACTAAGGACACAGAAGACTTTACAATTGGAATTGCTTCGAAAGCACAAGAAGAAATTGCAGTACAAGAAACCCTTCAAAATAGACATCATGTGCGCCTTAAATATTGGGAACAATTTATTAATGATAGTAATCAACAAAACAACTTGTTTTCAAATAACTCACCCTCTAAAGAAAGTTGGATTGGAAAAGGAATTGGAATGAGTGGCGTTGGACTTTTACCGTCAATTAGTAGCAACTATTGTCGTTGTGAAATAACGATTAACAAGGGGAATAAAGATATAAATAAAGAAGTTTTTGATTATTTGTTTAGCCAAAAAGATAAAATTGAAGCAGTTTTCGGTGGTGAATTAGTTTGGGAACGTATGGATGACAACATTACTTGTAGGATTAAATCACAACTTGACGATGTGAGTTATTTTGAAGAAAGTGACTGGAAAAAAATGAACGAATTTCTAATTGACGTTTCGGTTAGAATGGAAAAAGCGTTTAAGGAACCTATAAAGAAACTGAATAATCAACTGAAAAACAAATAATTACGTGTGGTAACAAAGGCTATATGCAATAAGGGTTTCAGTGGTAATATAAGCATTCTACCCCGCTCAAACTTCGGTGTCAGCGGACAGGAAAATCACCCGCAATCCCTTACTGCATATAGCCTCAACCGTTGTGTCCTGAACCTTTCCCGTCCAACGGAAAGGGTGCTTTATTGAAGATGGAA
>DYPF01000445.1 GCA_020720105.1 Chloroherpeton thalassium | reverse complement strand
AATTTCGTAATCTTCGAGCTTGATTTTTGATATTTCGTTGTTTTCGGTTCGCATATAAATCTATTTAAGCATCGGCTTATGTAATACAGATGTTGCAACTTGGATATTTGCATTCGTAATAATTGGACTTATCCTTACAAATTCCAAATCAGCTTTCGTCGAAATTGGCAATGCAGGTTGCGTTGGCGAATAAATCCTAAAATTTAACTGACCTAAAAAAACTCTATGATTGTAGTCTTTATATTTATTAAGGTCTTCCACTCCAAAATCATATATTTGATTTGATGCGGTAATTTCAACTCTAGCTTTAAATACCTGATTAGGGTCAAATACTCCGTGTGATGCTATTAAAAGCTCCGATTTCATATTCAAAATATACACGTCATTCCCTATGTTTAGATTTCCTATTGTTCCCCAAATATTAAATGTTACGGGTTCAATAATGACATTTCCGCCTAATAAATTTGTGTAATGCTGTATGATTTTTTCTAGGACTATCATTTTTGCGTACAAATAAGGTAAATTGTAATTTTCTTACTAGCCGTGGTTTTATAAACAAATGGATTTACAATCACGCTTGCTCGACTATTTACATATTCGTTTTTTATATGAACATGTATAGGGTGTTTATTGATTTTTGCCCCCCCATCGGCTCTATAAATAGACAATCTTTGAACGTCAACCATTCCCCAACTTGGTAATGAAATAGACACTTCGGCAATAGGCGTTTCAATATGTAAATCTTCAGAACCCTCGATATTGACCAAAATAGATTCGATTTTGTAAACATTGTTTGGTATAACAATATTGGATTGAACCGAAGCTCCGTATTTTGAGATAACCACAGCCGTTATGATTGTTCGAGATTTCATTCTTATCTATTTTCTATTGTCAGTAGATAAATATTCATCACGTAAGGGTATGTCGCTCCATTGCTGATATCTCGTATTTCTACTTTTACCTTGCTCCCTTTTGCTTTTTCATCAAATGCCCAAACCACATCTTTAAAAGGAATATACGGTTCTGGCTTTATAAGTGCTGACTCAAAATCTCGAGGCAATATTTCTTCTGAATTAATATGTAGTCTTAGATTTGCTTTTGCACTTTGATTTGAAATTGTAACGAATACACCATTTACACTTTCATGTCTGATGTCCGTTTCAGTATCAAATGCAACTGTCTGATTAGCTGATGTAACAGTTACAGGTATGATTTGAAATTTCTTTTTCATTTTAAAAGTTTTTAGATTAAAATAGGGTAGGCAGACGAACCACCTACCCTATAAATTTATACAACAATTTACTAAACAGACCTTAATTAGGCTTTGGCAACGGTAGCCCCAACAAATTGTACTTTGATGTACGTTTTAGAGTCGGCAGCGACTG
>DYPF01000444.1 GCA_020720105.1 Chloroherpeton thalassium | reverse complement strand
TGTTACAAAGGTATATAAAAAAGACCTCTTCGAATAGAAGAGGTCTACGTTCAAAAAAACGCAAGTGCTTTCCTTAAATTGCACGTAACGGTCGATGCAAACAAAGTACGGGAATTCGGAGCCGCTCACCTATCAACCGTTACGAAATTTGCTACGAGCTGCAACGTTGAATAACACGCTGAAACCCGCATTTTGTGTGACCCTTTGTTAAGTTCAGTTTATTTATCTTCAAATTCAGACACCCTAATAAGTTTTATAGAATCCTGTTTATGGACACCCATGATTCCTTTAAATCCATCTCGATTAACAAAAAAAGTATCCCCATTAAAATTGGATTTTTTCCCACCGCTTCTCTGATATCTTATTGTTCCGAGCGAATAAGTATTATCCGGATAAATTATTGCAACCCTTTCTCCATTATGAAAACCTTCATTAATCTGCACATCATTATAAATAATTGTAGAATCTTTCACATTCTTAATCTCATTGATTAGCTCAATGGTAGCAGCATCATGATTTAAAACATTTGATTGAATCGCCAGCTCTTGTGCAAATTCAAGATTGCCTTTTGCCTTTTGATCAATTGAATGATAAAACAATTCGGCTGACAAATACTTTTTAGTTGAAAACAAATCAACAAATTCTCCAGATCTACTATACTGATTTAATAATGTTGCTCTCCCTTTTATCTTAATAAATTCAGAGTAATATGCACTTAATACACTATTATCATCTTCAACAACAACAATATTTTCGATATTCCTGTTTTCAGCGAAAAAAGTCCAATTATAAGACCCTGTAATCACTATTTTGTCATCAATAACGCAAAATTTATCATGCATTAAATTGCTTGAATCTGCAAAGTATAAATTTCCTCCAAGCTTAATATACTTATCAAAGTTCAAGCCTCCAAGTCCATTATTGATAGCATCATCAATTATAATTAAATCGATCAGAATACCAATTTCTAATTTACTACATAATACATCAAATATCGAGCTATTAGTAAACCAACAAACAGCTATGCTTATTTTTAGATCTGCTCTATTAATATTAGAAATTATTTCTTGCTGGATTCTTGAAAAATGTGGAGTAATCATTACGTATATATGCTTTAAAAGTTCAATATTTTAGCATAAAGATAAATAACTGCTATTTGTATTTTTCTTGAAATTCATAGGGCCTAATTAGACTGTGTCCAATCGAAGGCATGAGGGCTTAGTTTTTTCAAGTATTATGTAAAAGAAAGTAAACAAATAAACAAAAAGCAATTATGCTAGCTATAAAATTTGATGTTTTATCTGATTATAATTCTAATAGATCACTGAGCTTAGTTTTCGTGGTAAATTATATCGTCGTACTCCAATTCGAAGTTGAGCTTATGT
>DYPF01000127.1 GCA_020720105.1 Chloroherpeton thalassium | reverse complement strand
CCCCAAAACCCCAAAACCCCAAAACCCCAATATTAATTATTAATTGCTAATTTTTATTTAATTTAATTTTAAATAATTATAATATCTATGCCACCTCACTCGTCATCCGTCAATACCGCAACCACACCCTTTATCAACGCAACAGCTGGAGCAATCGCAGCCGCATTATAAATATCGATCGACTACCCAACTTAATTCACCAAAACAGTAATGCAGCTTTATCCATAAGTCAATAAGAAAGGCCTGAAATTTTGAGTGATGGACACGATCAGAACCAAAGGTTTCCTAGGGCTCTACAGAGGATACTCAGCGCTTATCATCTTCGGTATCCCCAAAAACTATGTTAGATTTTACACCTTCACGCTGGCCAAATAGAATATCTTTAAGTAACAAAAAAGAATCAACACCTTTATGTGCGGTCTCACCGCCGGATTTATGGAGGCCGCATTCGTTGTCACTCCCCAGTAAACCATCAAAGTAAAGCTAATTCACGATAGATTCAGATAAACGCCGATCTATAAAAATATCTTCCACGGAATTAAAACTATTGTTGCAAAATAAGGGTTTTCAGGGATATACAAGGGGTTCCTAGCCACTGTTTTAAAGCAATCTACCAATTAGGCGATACGATTTTTAGTCTACTAAGATGCGGCTAAGATTACCCACAAATACATACCATTTAAATTTGCAGCTGACTTCCTAGCTGGTGCATTCGCCGGATTTGTAAGCGTAATGGCAAATAATCCGATAGATGTTGTCAAGACATTAATGCAGGGCTTATAATCGAAATCTTACAAAGGATTTGGCGATTGTTTTGTACAAGTATTCAAAAAGTAAGGAGTAAAAGGGTTTTACAAGGGAGTTTCACCCAGAATGATGAGAGTAATGCTCGATGTTTCACTCACTTTTTCATTGTGGAATCTCGCCAGAAGAATGATATTCTTCTTTATGGATAGCGGAAAAAAGCAATCTTCACCAAAAGCAATAGAGAAAAAGTAATCTTAATTATCTTACCTAATTTACTTAATTAATAATATTTAATTTTATTTAATATATATTAATGCATTATAAGTAATGCAAGCAAATCCTGATTATAAAAAATAGTAATCCTATAACTTAATACAATTTACAAACCATCATTACTTAATTTTTAAGGCATGCGAGGACGGGATCAACTACCGCATTCTAAAGTACATCTTGCAATAATAATGTCTTTTAAATTACGATTAAGGACTCAATGCACTAAAGTAAACTTGACAAGTATTACCTGCCTTCAAAGCAAATTGCTGAGAGGTAGCTATCGTTCGATAGATCTAAAAATATAGTTAAAATAAAAACATTTTGCATGATGCCAAATAACGTCCACTATGTGCTTGGGCTGACAAAGTAGTTCACAGCCAAGTAATAAGGGCTGTAATAAAAAGTGACATTGAATTAGGCTGGATTGTTTAAAAGGTGGCTATTTCGCCTGGATAAATCTGCTGTCTTTTAGTTCACTGGTAACTACTTCAACAAAATACTGGGAATATAACTTTAATATAAATTAATTTAAAATATTAGTTAAATTATTCATAATTAATTTTTAATTTTTAATATTTAATGACTCTCTGACTAATTTTTATTCTCATTGCACTCTCAACATTTGACTACAATAGGACACTTTCTGATATCCAAATAAACTTACCAGTTACATGATCAAGCTGATTCAAAGTCAAATACAAGGTCTAAGCATTCAATGGGTGCTTCTAATGGCAATCCACGCACCTGTAAATGCTCGATGTAATTTACTAAGATGGAAAATAGGAGAAATAGGGCATTTAGGGGAAAGGATAAAGCGCATGCAGCTCGTACATACATATTTCACCGCTAATAAGCGTCCCAATTAGCACATTAATTTTGCTCAAAGCCACCGACATCACATCCAAGGACCTCCTTACTGCACAAGTAAAAATTTCTAAAATCGCCTATATGAAAATTCACACCAATATAAGAACTATCAACATCAACTAAAACCTCAAGTTATTCGTGTATGCCTACGACTAATCCGATAATATCATCAGTACCGTCTAAGGCCTGTAATTCAAGTGGACAATTGATAAATCGCCATAGTACCTCAAGATTATTTCGTCTAAGTAAGCCAATTAAGAAAACACTCATACCAGAAAGTAAATGTAAATGAAAAGACTATAGACAGACATACTCTACGTCCAGGCCATCATCGCAGGATAAGTTAGGATAAGCGTAAAGCTCGAGTAAAAGTCGTATGACCACGTGCCCTAAACCTAAATTACACTATCGATCATTGAACCATTTTACATGTCACCCGATACCCCGATCTACATTATACCGTTCTCACAAATTGGCATCCAGCTTTACAAGTAAAAAAGTAATGGTAAAAAGTAAAAAATAGCTCTGCCAAACTAACAGTACGTTTGTAGCACTTACTAAAATAAAAATATATAATTTGTGGACGGAACAATCATATCGTTAGGGCTTATTGGCCAAATACAGATATTCGTGCACGATAAAAAGTCAATCAACAACAGCATCAATAATATCGTCAATGTGGTGGAGCCGCATTACATCGATCTTAAAATAATCGACAAGAAGTCAAAATAAGCCAAGCAAATATTCTCTTAAAATTTTATTTTATCAAATAAAGCACTACTATTATTATAATAAAACTGGAATTTAATAATCAATCACTAATATTACATACTTGCGTTCATTCTCGATAAGAACAAGCACTAAATAATTATCACCAATAACATCAAGCTATAGCACCAGTAATTCCTGTAATAAATTCCATTCCCACAATCAAGCACATTCAACCCATAAAATGGCAAGAGACATTATAGACTATTCAAATTTAAAGCTACTACATTGGGCAAAAATTCCATGATTTTTAAAATTAATAATTTGGCATTCCAGAATAGAACTGAAAATTACCTGGAAAATAACATAAACTACTAAGTGTTTTCGCAAGTTAAAATTATGTATAATTACGGCTTAATTAGGCTACCCTACTTGCAATAATTTGACTCAATGCACTAACAATCCCAGTAATTCTCACTTAATGTCTCTGGAGGGTCGGGTGCCTATGGCTACTAAAGCTCGAATAACAAATTTGCAGTTTGAACTGTTCACGGACTTATTTACAGTAAATAAATTGGAAGTGCGTAAATACTCGTATACGATAAGAAGAATAGGCTGAACTAAGCTAAGATTATCGTTTAAGTTTCAAAGATTGGTTCCGTGTAATTCATATAAAGCAGGCACTAAGTATTCAAAGGTTAATTGCGGCAACTTACACTAATAGCGAAGGACATTTACGGCAATAAATACTCCAACTGAACCAATATTCATTTTAAGTTTGGGGTCAGCAGCAACGAAGATTTGTAAATTACGCCACGTAATCATTGGCACACCGAGAATGGATTTGACTATACATCTGGTCAATGTGGCGCATTCGTTGCGCAGGGGCTAAAATGCGGGTTCTATGAGTTCAAGGCATACATCCAATTTGGAATAGCAGCTTAAGGCATAATCGAAAGCTAGTTACTGGAATTCAAAGTGCTTAAGCCAATGTAGACAATTAGACCTAATTACTCTTAACACCTCAAGTACCTAAAGTAGAATCCATTAGATGAAACTTACATGAAAATACTAGGGCAAGCTGACCATAATGAATTTTTAATCGCGTAAAATTCAGGACTAATTTGGGATATCCTGAACTAAAATCAGTAATGGGAGCAACCAGCCTAAATCACGTAATTACTTTATATTTAACCCAATAAAAAAAATTTAAAATAAATCTAAATATAAAAAAGAATTTAAAGAATATAAAGAATTTAAAGAATATAAAGAATATAAAGAATTGATTCACATCTACACCTTGTATCCTACTACATTTAATGACTGCGAGCTACTGATACCGCTAGAAAAATCGTCTACGAACGCAAATCCAAAGCATCATCTAAGTTATTACAGCCTAAGGCAATTACACACTAAATCAATATCAGATGCTCTACACCCACAAAAATGAAATTAGCATTCATCCAGTAAACCACTAACTAAAAGTAACAAAAGTGGCTGCCCAAGGCTAAAAATGACTAAATGACTAAATTAACTCTACTGTAAGGCTCAAAATAACTAATTGTCCCACTGTTCTTCGACTAATCACATAGGCTATTCTGGAATGTTAGCGGCACCATCAACTACGAAAGCAATAACACTCAATGAACTAATATGAAGGCCGCCAAGCTATAATTCTACAATACCGTCCAGTAAATTAATGTCGGCACTTATAATCAATTTTGCAAAGTGCACGCTAGCCTATTAAAAACTAAAATTGAATCAGAGCTAGTTATCCACTCAATTAAGAAACTATAATTAAAGAATTTTAATTATAATCAAAATAAACTGATTTACTTGGATAAACTCCAAAAAAACAAAAAGCACTTACTCATCATCCACGGAAGCGGCTAATTCAGGGTGTAAACCAACTAGACTTAATATCAACCAAATATCAAATATGAGCTTAATTCGTACTAATCTGATATTATCATTTACCCAATTCAGATTGGCTACGTTAGCATCACTGTCTATGACAAGTCCTTCTAAGATGTATACGCTACTACTGTTGTCATCGTATCGGATATCTAAAAAATCGATCTCTACGATAATGTAGTGATGTAACAAGGCAACAAATAAATAATTACAGTTGATGTGTACGGAAAGGAGAATATCAAGTTTGACGATGAGCAAATCAAATTAATGTAAATCAACTTTAGCGGTGACATACAAGATAAAGGTAAAATCAGGATAGTGGGTTTAAACTGTGGGCAATTCTAAGTTCACGCAATTTAAAGGAGTACCAACAAGATATTCGCATGGAGTAAATTGAGGGATGGCAAAGTGGAAAGCAACCAAATAGTAGTCTAAATATTCGACTAAATTAAGGTCCATCCCAATAGGCTACTACTACTTCCAAATGGGTCGTATACGTTGAAGATTTAAGGTGGGCCATCAATTACTACTTTCATCGATAGGATAATCACTACTACTAATTAAACAGTTGCAAAAATGGAAATTTTAAAATATGGCTAAGTAAACGCGTACTAAGTCGGAAAGTGTCAAATCCAAATTACATACTACCAGACTCTAAAATCTTAAAGCGAGAAAAACAGTAAGTAAAAGAAAAAAATACTCAGCTAGAAGATTGTTTAAGTCTAAGTTGATTACGTCACAGATATCGATATACTACTCATCGGAAATAGAATACTGTTCTAAGGAAGCATGATCAAATTGCAAGCCATACTAAAAAGATACTCAGATATCTTTACATTTGGCGTGTACCCTGTATCCTACTCATGGTAATCGATGAATGCTAACTTATTTTCACTTAATTAAGGCGCTAGGTAATCAGTAATGGCAAAAGCTTAAAAAGTTGGCTAAACCATGGTTAAGCTTACTGTCGTAAACGAAAAAAAATCAAAGTGGGCTTTGACCACCGAAAAGAATGTTAAAATAATCAGTTACAATTACGCTTAGATCAATCCGTTTATTGGGTAGGGATGAGCGTGATGCTCCAGCAGCGTACTTGTACCCTACCGCACCATCTTCTCATTAAATAAATTGCTGAAACACAACTAACCTAAATAGTACTAAGTATACAATGTGAAAAATAAGATTTAACAAATTGATACAGGCGTATTCTAGACTTTTGGGTCGTAAAGCCTTGCGACTATTATCATCGAAGAGCAATCGAACTACAAGTAGAAATCCATCGTTACATTGGAAACTGGTAAAATTTACTCATTGGCTATAATCTCATTCAGATCCTTCATTATGATACCAGTTGGAAGCAAAATTAATTTATAAATCGCTTTTCTCGACAGCAATGGAAGAAAATTTATATCCGACGCCAAAGGTATATAAATCAAGGTAGAATCAAGTCATCCAAGAGTTGTTATGGCATAATTAGCAGCGCATAATAATTCGATTGTCATCCAAGCTCAGTAATCTGGACGTAGCGTAATCAGCGTGCATCTACTATAAGATCCGATGATTTTTGATGTAATATCAGTTGAAGTTAGCAATGTTATTGAGCCTCCATCCCCAATAATAATGCACGTCGGAGCGTAAGCCAAGTTTACAGTTACTAGCAATTACACGCTGGCTAACGGGTATTGGTACAGCAAAAATCCAAGTATATTAATGATCGATCAACTATCTGGAAAAGCAATTGCCAAAGGGTAAGGTTAAGTTAATATTAAATATAATAGCTCATTTGAGTTGTAAACCAACGTTGAAGTTGTGAGAATCACCAATATTTAAAAAAGTAATTGCCCGTAAATCATCACTAACATCCAAAATAACAAGCTATTTAAAAGGACATTTGCTTGATAATTTGATTTGTTTACTAGTTTGAGGAATCAACTGAAAAAACTAGTTAATTACAATAGCGCTAACTCGTTTATCAATCAAAAAGTACTTTTCAGATGTGGAACAGACTAAGATTCAGACTACTATGCAATATCAACATAATAATAGGCTAGTAGGGGCAAATATATTTGATAAATTAGGCCCAAATAATACAGCTTATCACATTTGACTAAGAACAAAAAAAAATAAGAATTCAAATTTAAGGTTTATGCCGGCAGCTATTCCCCGAAATACTAAATTTAATAATAATTTGTGATTAACACTATTGCCAGTATGAAGATTGATTTAAATTCTAGCGTTGTGAATCTTACAAAAAAAAATAGGTAAGTTAAATTCAAAATATTAAATTCAAATATGCTCCAATTCAAGAATTAAGATATTTTCTAAATTTAAACTCAGTAAATTAGCTCATATTAAAAGTAAGTTAAAATTTAATTAAAAAAGCATGTTGACTACCAATTTTAAAAGAAGAAAATCATTATAACAGACCTAGTCACCAATGATACGCAGTAAATAAAAGTATCATATTAACAGCAGTAAAATTCATAAATTGGAATTACATTTTCAGGCAATCAGCTAATTTTGCCAGCAATTGCATTAATCCTAGTATTTTCGATTATTCTAATTATTTACAATTCAGGGTAGAATAATATAATATCAGCCATTAAAAATCTAAGTATGTTCTAGCAGAATGCAATTCCAAAGTAGCAAGTAAATCCAATTAATAATCCCTTTAATTACAGAGCCTTGAATAACTCAAATAGATTGCAAACTCCATTAATAAACCGCTCGGGAAACGTCAATAATATAAGAGGCTATAGAAACACTGGAATGAACTAAAACTAATATTAATATTAATATTAATATTAATTATTTATTTAATAAATTTATTGGGGTTTTGGGGTTTTGGGGTTTTGGGG
>DYPF01000443.1 GCA_020720105.1 Chloroherpeton thalassium | reverse complement strand
TAGGCTGAAGAATTAGAAGCAGGGTCATTAGGACGTTGTATATAATCATAAAATTGCAGGGAATCTGGAATAATTACTTCAATAATATTGTCTGCCATTTGATAACAGTATGTGGGAGAAGTATTATTCCCTGGAGCAACCGTAATATCATTTAGTAATGCACCAGTGGCTTCATCACGTATTCTAACTTTCCAACTAAAAGATATTTCTGCTGGATTAATAGGTGTATTAGAATCATGCTCCCTTAATACAATTTGACCGGCCGTAGCATTCGTTCCGCAGTGCGGGGTACCATCGCCAGCATAAACTGTCTCAGTCAAAAACCAACCTGAACCACCATAAGCATTGTTTGCGTGAGCAACATTAATGGGAATTAAAAAATTAACAAAACTGACGATGATAATCAAAAAAAATAATATTTTAATACTCGAAATTAGTGTTGAAAACATAATTACATTGAAATTTTAATATCTAAAACACCCGTTAGGGTCACTGTCTCTGCAATTATTCTATCAGAGGAGGGTTTGCCCAAACCTTCAATAGTAACCAAGTCCTTATTTTTTAAGTCCTTAAAAAGAAAATTTGAACTATTTATTACAAATTTTGTTGACTCAGTTATGTCAACCTTTATAATACCCTTATTTTCAATAACTATATTAAAGTAGTTTTTTTCTGCGTCAACTGAAAGAACTACTCCGCTGATTGTTTTTTCAACCAATTCCTCACTATCAGCAACACTAGTTATAGTGACTTTACCAAAAGTTACACTGGAGCTATCTTCAATTTTCTCCACTGGCTCGACTTCTTCAGTCTTAATATTTTTATCAGTTACTAGTGGTTGTACTTCTATCTTAGGCAAACTATTATATATAGCCATATTTTCTTCTATAATCTTTGAGGTCGAGGTTGGAATCGATTCTGATGTTGATGAAGCATTTTTAAAATATGTAATAGTCTGACCGTATGATCGTTTAGAATCAGTAGAGCTAGCTATTTTTACGTTTTCTTGCGGAGGAAGGAGGAAACGCTCATTTTCTAGTTCTTCTGAAGATAAATTTTTTGGTTCTGTGGTTGTTGCTAAATCTGATACCAGTATTGGTTCTACTGTCTCCTTGGATTTCGAAAATAATCCAAACAACACAACAAAAATTGCAATAAAAATCAAAACTATTGCCACAAGAAAAAACTTATTCTTTGAGTGATTTTCCTCATTTCCTTCAAAGGTATGATTTACATCTTCATCCATGTTCCTATTATATAATAATTTGTGTTAATAAAATTAATTATCAACAGTTGTAAGGACGAAGCAATTTTAATGGGCTGAAGTTTATTCTCCCTTGGGTTGAATAATGTCTTCCCCATAGACACCAACTAACAAATCGAGGTCTT
>DYPF01000442.1 GCA_020720105.1 Chloroherpeton thalassium | reverse complement strand
TGGATGCCAAAATAATAACCGATGCCGAGTTTGTGGCGTTGAAAAGCAAGTATTTAAGTAAACTTTGATTCAATCCACCATTGACAATAACTATTTTTCTAATGAAAAAACAACACTTAATCTGTTTATTCATCCTCTTCTCCTTTATTGAAATGGGTTTTACGCAAAACGAAAAGGATAGTGATTTTTCAGCTTTTACCAACCGTACATTTTATAAACCCTTTGTTTCTGAAATCAGTAGTACACTGAATAATATTTCAATTGGCAGTACTGTAAGTAAATTACCCAATGGAAATAACCGGAAAATAGTGTTGAATGAAATTCATCTGGGAGTTGATTTGCCGATATTGTATGGAGAGAAACCCAACTATTAATGGGCCATGTCGTTCCCGGTAAGTATACACATGGTTTGGGCTCCTTTCGAGAAAACCACATCGCCCATAATAAATAACGATTATCGTTTTGGTCTCTCATTTACCGGAATCAGTTATTTGAATAATCCATACATAAAAAATATTTCGTATAAAGTAACTCCTTTTGCACACGAAAGTACCCATCTGGGCGATGAAATTACTATGTATGGAGAACAAAACATTGATAATTTTTATCGGGTAAATGTGTCGTATGAATATTATGAGTTGGGTTTAACATTGAACGATCCGGATACACTGCAAGGAAACTTACTTTCGTGCAAGTTTGGATTTATGGGGCTTATTCGACCAAATGTTGGATATTACAAATATTTTGAAAACGAAATACTTGCCGATACAGCGTTTTATCCAAGCCAACGCTGGGCTGAATTTTATTTAGAACTTAATTACCGTAAAACCGAAGGTTTCATGGCTAGTAAAACCTGGAATCCTAGCATATCATTCGAATTAAGAAACCGTGTTAAGTACGAATACAGCAATCCAAATAAATCACCCCGTGTATTGTGCTATAATGCTTATTTAGGATACGATTACGTTCCAAAAAAAGCGGGTGCTATTAAATCGGTGGGCAACTATTTGAGATTTTACAGCGGACTAAATCCACACGGACAATTCCGGAACGGATATTATAATTTTATTGGATATTCAGTTGTTGCTTTTATATAAATAATTCATTAGATATCATGAGTGAATATATCGGTATACTGATGGCCGATTGAGAATTGGAAATAATTTCAGATTTCGGATTGAGCATACCCTAAGTCCGCAATCAAAGGAATCCAAAATTTAAAGAATGAGCTAATTACTACATGAATACAATAAAGCATAAAATATGAAAACTAACTATTTGTTTTGTATCTTAATGGTAACTGCTTTTAATCTTCTGTCTTGGGGTGGATTAATGGCAGCTGAAAGAAATGATATCATCGCAAATGCCAACGACAGCATTTCACAAACAG
>DYPF01000441.1 GCA_020720105.1 Chloroherpeton thalassium | reverse complement strand
CTGTAATACTAAAAGTTGTAGCCCCTATTGTTCCACCGGAACCATCTGCCACGGTAAATGTAAATGCATCTGTCAGGGTTTCACTTCCATTGTGGCTGTAATTAAGGTTATTGGAATTAATATTTGCCTGGGTAAAAGAGTTTCCGGCAATTAAAGGTGTGATCCCATTGTATAATGTCCCATTTGCAGGAACAGCAGTTAAGGTATAAGTAATTTGTGCAGTGGTATTATCAGCATCGGTAACTTGTAATTCAGTATTTGGAATGATTTGGCTGGCAGCACCTTCATTCACAGTTTTACCGGTATTTGTTGCTAAAACCGGGTTGTCGTTTTGCGCAGTTATGTTTATAACAAATGAGGTTGCAACAATGGAACCACCCACACCATCAGCAACGGTAAAAGTGAAGCCATCGGTAATTGTTTCAGAGCCATTGTGATCATAATTTATAAAATTAGAATTGATATCGGTTTGAGTAAAGAAGTCTCCAATACCTAAAGTAATCGCATTTATTTGCAAGTTTCCATTTGTCGGAATTGCAGTAATTGTATATGTGATGGCTCCAGCAGCTTGCTCAACATCGTTGGTTTGTAGCAACGCAGATGCAATTACCTGATTTACACTTCCTTCATTTACGATTATACCGGTATTATTCACTATATAAGGGTTGTCATTTACTGCAGTTACATCAATAGTCATTATATATTGTGCAGCGCTTAAACCATCATTTCCATCATCGACCATGAATCCGAAATTACTGTATCCAAAACCATTAGCATTTGGTGCAGGCTTAAATTTTAACTGATTAATATTTATGATAAGAATATCCTGGTTAAGTGTAATATCTTCACCCCCATCGATTATGCCATTTGAATTAGCATCAAAATACAGCGAACCTGCCGATTCTAACTGACTTATGCGTACACTTGTAAATGGATCGGCATCAATATCGATATAGTTAAAGTCAGCTGAGGTAAGAATCCGATCAATATCTTCTGTAGTTGAAATAGTGTTATCAACTGCCGTTGGTAAATTCTGAGCTTTTGAATAAATAGCAATCAGACAAAAAAATACAATAAGACCTGCCTTAAAGTAATTCATAATTCTATAATTTAATGGGTTTATCACAAACTTTTATACGTAAACGAGACAAGAAAGTTTCCACAATAGTTGCAAATGATATAATATTTATAATTATTTAATAGTTACGATTTTTACAGTAATTCGTAAAACCACATAACTAATTGAATATCAACACAATAAAAAAATATGCTTTTCGTGTTGTTTTTTAGATAAAAAAAAAGGGGAAATTTGCCCTTCCCCAGGGCTTTTGGATTGAGCCCTTTATTTCGAATAGGAAAATCATTAATTATCGTTGCCTGATGGAATCCTTTGGA
>DYPF01000440.1 GCA_020720105.1 Chloroherpeton thalassium | reverse complement strand
AATTACTGTTTTTGAAGTTAGAAAATGAGTTGTTTAATATTAATGCGAAATAAGACGAATATGAAAACATTATTGATTAGTTTAGTAAGTGACCAAACTGTACCTAATGTGCAGTTAATTAACGAATTTAAAAGCGAGGACGTGCACTATCAGTTTATTACAACAAATGCTATGGAAGCTAAAGGTTGTCGTAAATGGATTGAAACAGCAGCAAATATAACTTGTGTTGGTGAGCCAATACTTGTGAATGAGTATTCGTACGATGATATTCAACAAAAACTAAATAATTTTGATTTTTCAGTTTACGAAAAATGTATTGTGAATCTAACAGGTGGTACAAAAGTAATGACAATAGCAGCTCACGAATTTTTTAAAGAAGAAGGAGCTGATATATATTATGTAACAGGAGTTGATAAGAAGTATATAAAAGTATTTCCAGGCAAAAAGAAAATTGAGTATAAGATTAACAAGACACTAAGTGTAGAGGAATATCTTATTGCTTATGGATTTAATGTAAAGAAATCGGAATCGCCTCGTTTTGATACAAAAATCACTGAAAAAATTTTCGAATTGTTTATGGATAAATCAATTCAAAACTATTGGGAAACCATAAATTTCCTTCGAAATCATAGAAAAAAAGGATTGAGAAAAGTTGATTTTAACAGCAATGTAGAACTACTTCTTGAAAATGTCGGATTAACACCACAGATGCATGAATCACTGACTGCAGAAGAAGTAAAGTATTTAACTGGTGAATGGTTTGAACAATATATTTACAATAAAGTGAAATTTGATTTTGAACTCGATGATACAAAAATTCTCATGGGTGTTAAGCTGAATAAAGATGTAAAAGATAACGATTCAAAAATTGTAAAACAACTTTTACAAACAGAAGATGTGCAACAGGCTAAGCCGGATAACGAAATTGATGTGATATTTATGTTTAATGGAAATATTTATATTATTGAATGTAAATCGTCGATAATTGATTTAAAGGAAGTAGAGATTGAGAAAAATGGTCAAATGATTAAGGAGCCAAAAGAGGAAAACATATTGGGTGAAACCATTTATAAATCAGACTCAATTAAAAATAAATTTGGTTTATTTGCACAATCCTATATCTGTACATTAACAAATTTTGCTGAATATGTTGATAGTGGAAATTTGAACGACACCAATAATAAAAAAAGAAAGATGGAAGAGCTAATTAACAGAGCCTCTTTGTCGCGCGTATCTATTATAGATGGAAATATGTTATCTCAAAAAGAGTCGATTAAATCAATAATACTTCCCCATGCTTATTAACCTCACCAACCACCCTTCCTCTTTTTGGAACGAAAACCAACTGCAAGCCGCTGCCGAATATGGCGAAGTGGTGGATATGCCTTTCCCTGCTA
>DYPF01000439.1 GCA_020720105.1 Chloroherpeton thalassium | reverse complement strand
TCAACAAGTACAGAAGACGTGCTTGTATCAACAGAATAGCTTGTTTGTTCTTGAATACGACCAAAAAGCATTGAGGCTTTAGCAAACAATGTAATAATTAGTAATATTAATATAGGCGAAAATAAACTTGCTTTCATTATTTTTTTAGCGTTAATTTTTCTTAAAGTTTCGTAATAGTTCATTTGGTTCAAATTAGCGCTTTGCTCATCGGTTTTTTTACTTACAATGCTTTGAATGAAATTTTTTAACTGATTTGTATATTTGCTTTCAAAAGCTTCATCAGGAACTGGGGCTAAATCCTCTTCAGTGAACTTTTCTTTTGGTTTTGAATGCATAGAATTCTCGTAAGTATTCTGAGAAATTTCAGCTTCATATGAGGATTTGCTAATTGAATGGCTTTGAGTACTAAGTTTTATAGAAAGTTCTCTTGCTATTTCACTCATAGTTGCAAGTTCAGATGAAATTTCCGTTGCTTCTTCAACAACTGATTTTATTTCGTTACTAGTAACTTTGCTTAGCTCACTCATTTCATTTACATTGTTTTCAGCCTTAACTATAGAAGCATTTAGCTCTTTAATCATTCGAGCAAACTCAATCCTACTATTTTGCAAATCCTGGATACGTCTATTAAGCATCCAGCAGTAAGCAACACAAACAACTATCATTATTAACAGTAAAAAATCTAAAAATAACATATTACCTATTCTTCAAAAAAGTTTTTGAAATTTATTGCAACCTTATTGTCCACCTTTCCAATTTTTCCTGTAAATAAAGATATAGGACCAGATCGAACAATAATGTCTTTATCTTTGTGGTGATCCATAATAAATGTATCACCAATTTTAAGCTTTGCAATCTCTTCAATTGTAGATATTCTATTAGTTATAACTGCTTCAACTGGCAAATTAACTCCTTTTATGCTTTCGGAAAGCATACGTTCCCATTCTTGGTCAGAGCCAAATTTATCACCAAGGAACACCTGTTGCATTTGCTCTTTAATCGGTTCAATAGTTTTGTATGGTAATATCAACTCAACATTCTTTACCTGCTCATCAATCTCTATCCTTAATTTTAGAGCAATTACTGCGTCTCCTGGTCTGGCAATCGTTACAAAATTAGGATTACTCTCTAATCTTTCAAAATTAAAAGTAGTAGGAGTTATTTGATCAAAAGCATGGCTTAGCTCAGTCAGGATAATTTCTGAAATTTGTCTGGCTAATCCTTGTTCAATCGAAGTTATTATTCTTTCTGAATTGTTAGCACTGACTTGGGATGTGTTTTTTTTACCACCAAGTAGCAAATCGACGAATGAAAAAATCATATTATTTTCAAGTATTAGCAACCCAAAATTTTCCCACTCTACAGCTCTAAAAATTACAATAGATATTGGGTTTTTATTAT
>DYPF01000126.1 GCA_020720105.1 Chloroherpeton thalassium | reverse complement strand
CCGTTAGGGGCAAGTGTATAAAAAACGACATAACGGGCAATTTGCTACTTAAAGACAGAAAATGAAAAACGAAATGAACAGCCAACGCACAAAACAGCACATTTGCAAATCGCACAAGCCGACACACGACCAAAATTTGCAAAAGTGCTGTTTTCTTGCCAACGCACAAGATTTTAGTAAATTATTATAATGGTACAATTAAATTTATTTGGAGAAAAAAATAATGATTCTGAACTAATTAAGGGTCAAAATGGAGAGTATATTTTTCTTCCTTCTTTCTTCGACAGTTCAGTAGCAAACGATTATTTGCTAAAGCTTAGAAACAAAATAAAATGGGAACAAGAAGAGATGAAAATTTATGGAAAAATTGTAAAATTTCCTAGATTGACTGCTTGGTATGGAGATAATGATAAACCTTATTCTTTTTCTGGGATAACTCTTAATCCAAATAATTGGACGAGTGAATTAACTGAGATAAAAAAGAAGATTGAGACTAAGTGTAATGTGATTTTTAATAGTGTTTTATTAAATCTATATCGTAATGGACAGGATTCAATTTCTTGGCACACAGATGCCGAAAAGGAATTGGGAATTAATCCAGTAATTGCATCAGTAAATTTTGGTGCAACTCGTAAGTTTCAACTTAGGCATATAAAGACAAAGGAGAAAATTGAAATCGAAATGACTCATGGAAGTCTTTTAATCATGCAGGGTGAATTACAGCATTTTTGGCAACATCAGGTTCCTAAGACAAACATACCAGTCGGAGAAAGAATTAACCTTACATACCGAGTAATCAAATGAATTGGGATAAAATAAATATAACAAAACAAGACGGTGAAGCTGTTGAAGCTCAAGCTCCAATTATCATTTCTGCCAGTCGGTCAACAGATATTCCAGCTTTTTATTCAGATTGGTTTATTCAAAGAATAAAAGAGGGATATGTTAAATGGAAAAACCCTTTTAATGGTGTTCCATTATATGTCTCATTTAATAAGGCAAGATTAATTGTATTTTGGTCAAAGAATCCAAAACCAATGCTTAAACACTTGGATTATTTGGATGATAGAATAAAAAACTATTATTTTCAATACACTCTAAATGATTATGACATTGAAAAACTTGAACCTAATGTGCCAAATGTACAATCAAGAATTGAAACTTTTATAAATCTATCGGAGCGTATTGGTAAAGATAAAGTGATTTGGCGTTTTGACCCATTGATTTTGACAGATAAAATTGGAGTTGATGAGCTACTAAAAAAAGCTGAAAATATTGGAAATCAATTGAAAAATTACACAGAAAAAATGGTGTTTAGTTTTGCCGATATTAAATTGTATAAAAAGGTGCAAAATAATCTAAGAAACAATGCAATAAATTACCTGGAGTTTAATGAAAGCCGAATGAATGAATTTGCATTAGGTCTTCAACAATTAAATCAAACATGGAATTATGAAATTGGAACTTGTGCGGAAAAAATTCCACTTGAAAAATATGGCATTATTCACAACAAATGTGTAGACGATGATTTAATGATAAAACTTTTTCCAAACGATAAAATACTTATGGATTTTCTTGGAGTAAAAATAACTCCTCCAGACATCTTTAATCCAATAGGTGGAATAGAAAAAAAGAAAAACAATAAAGATAAAGGACAACGTGAATTTTGCGGTTGTATTTTTAGTAAAGATATCGGTCAATATAATACTTGTCCTCATGAATGTGTCTATTGCTATGCAAATACATCAAATGAAATTGCCCACGCAAATTATAAAACACATAAATTAAATCCTTTATCTGACACTATTATTGGTCTTTAAATATGAAACAATATACTGAGCAAATTAATAGTTTAAAGAAACCTACTTTTCAACAAATAAGAGGAGTTGCAGTTAAAAGTATTTCTCATTTATCTAAATCCGAAAGAGATAAATTGTGGGAGAAACTGAACCATGGTGTTGAATTATTAGATTCACATGAATTAATGTGTCAATACCTATTGTCTTATGGCAATATGCACGAAGCCAAAATAAGAGATGCTGTAAAGTGTTTACCTAAAGAAATCTTACGAGGTGAATTTGAAATTGTCGACTGGGGATGTGGTCAGGGTATAGGAACAATTTGTTTGTTTGACCATCTTAAAGCTTTGGGGTTTAATTACAACGTAAAAAAAATTACATTAATAGAGCCATCAAAAAAAGCATTAGAACGGGCGAGAATACATGTGAATTCATATTTACAAAATGATTCGATAATAAGTTTATTTCCTGATTATTTTGATAAAATTCAGAAGGAAAATATTAAATCAAAGACAGGATTACCAGTAATTCATATCTTTTCAAATATTCTTGATGTAAAAGAAATTGATTTGAAGGAATTGGCCACAAAGATTGGTAAAGCAGTAGTTGATGATAATTACATAATTTCAGTTGGTCCTTTAAATCCTAATAACAAAAGAATTGATGCTTTTTATAATTATTACAATGCACCTATCCTTTACAATTATGAAAACACTCAATATGATTACGGTGGATACTCTACTTGTACCTATAAAGCGAAAGTATATAAATTAGAATATAACAAACAAGGAAATTTAATCCCAATAGAATTTTATCCGTCGATTCAATTTCATGCAGCATACAAATTGGATTGTGTAAATATCAATTTCAATGAAAAACAAAAAACAGATTCTTTTTTAAATAGTCTAAAGGTTTTTGACACATCTACACCCTTTGATATTGGAGCAAGTGTTTATGATGATATTCACCCTGTATTAGCCGTATTAAACAATATTATTACACGTGGCTTGCCAACAAAAGCAAGCCCATTTATCGAAGACGTTTTTCAAAAAACGTTTAATTATTCGCAGCGTTCCGAGAAATATGGTACTTTTTCATACCCCATTTCAAAAAATATTGATGTTGAAAAAGTGCTTAAATGGTATCATTCGATTATTACAAAGCAAAGGGCATTAAATTATTCCGAAATTGATGTAGAGCACTTACAATTAGTTTTTTCTCCAATTGCTATTGCTAGAATTCAGAAAACAATTTTGGAAGCTTTAATGACTGACAAATTGGATATTAAAAGCAAAGAATGGAAAATTTTGGTTGAAGAAAAAGATGTTCCTTGTTCTGCACTTGCTTTTGCTGATTTGTCAGAGATGTTTAATAATTTGACTAAATTAAGTGAAGATTATCAAGAATTAGTATTTCCCGCTATTAAACTTGATATTATTAGTAATGATGGTTTTGTAAATTCGGGATTGCATCTAAGCAATGAAAACACTTTTTTAGAAGCCAAACCAAAACTTTATAGTATTGACTACGATTTAGTTATTGATATAGCAGTTTTTGAAACGTCAAATATTGAAAAGGAAAGCTTTAGTAAGTTTAAATGTAAGAACAATTGCTATTTTAATAACCGTTCTGTAATTCAGGTTAATAGCGAACGTAATATTTATACAACAGACAGAATAGTTTATCGCAATGTTGTAGAAGAAATCCAAAGAGGTAGTTATACTGAAATTGATGAAACAAAAGAACTCATAGAGTATTTCTTGAAATTAGTATTTAGGAAAGAAGGCTTTAGAGCTGGACAATTACCAATTTTAAACCGTGCTTTACAAAACAAAAGTGTTATTGGTTTATTACCTACAGGTGGAGGTAAATCATTAACATATCAATTAGCTGCAATGCTACAACCTGGTGTAACTTTAATAGTTGACCCTTTACGTTCATTAATGAAAGACCAATATGACGGGTTGATTAATGCGGGGATTGATACTTGTGCATACATTAATTCGACTAACACTAAAGGCGCGAAAGACAATGCAGTAAGAAGAATGGAAGAATCAAAACTGCAATTTGTCTTTCTTTCACCAGAACGTTTAGCTATTTATAAATTTAGAGAGAAGTTGAGAAATATGCACGAGTTAAACGTGTACTTCTCTTATGGAGTTATTGACGAAGTTCATTGCGTTTCAGAATGGGGTCATGATTTTAGGTTTTCTTACTTACATCTTGGTCGGAATTTATATAACTATGTTCGTGCAAAAGAAGGAGAAGTTTCTCTTTTTGGTTTAACAGCAACTGCTTCATTTGATGTTTTAGCGGATGTCGAGCGAGAATTGTCAGGAAATGGAGCTTTTCCATTAGATGCAGAAACAATTGTTAGATATGAAAATTCAAATAGATTAGAATTACAATATAAAATAGAAAAAGTAAATGTTGAGTTTCAAGATGAAATAGAAGCATTAAAGAAATCTAAATTTGCTACTCCTGCACAAATAGCTGCAATTGAAAACAGATATAAAAGTTTGCTTGATAATAAATTATCCATTCCTGTTAAAATTGCCGATAAATGGGGCTTTTTTGAAGCAAAAAGAAATTTTCTAAGAGAATATGTAAAAGTTATTCCTAACTATATACATGAAATTCAAACAAATAATTCAATTAAAAATATCAAGAATGCTTTTGCCGAGCGTCAAGGGAATGACATAGGTCTTGAAAATGAATTAGAAACAAATATTTCTATTAATTATTTTGATAAAAAAGCAGAATACGAACAAGCGGGCATCGTTTTTTGTCCACATAAAAGCAATACTGGGATATCAGTTAAAGAAAATAAAGAGTCTTTAAACGGATTAATCCCTGATGTTGGCACATTTTCGGGTGGCGATGAAGATGATAATGTTTCAATGGAAAACCTTGAATTATTTAGAACAAACAAACAGCCTTTGATGGTTGCCACTAAGGCGTTTGGTATGGGTATAGATAAACCCAATGTTCGCTTTACTGTAAATTTAAATTATTCAAGTTCATTGGAAAGCTTTGTTCAGGAAGCTGGGCGGGGAGGAAGAGACAGAAAAATGGCATTATCTGTTATTCTCTTATCAGATTATAAATTAGCAAGAATAAGCAATAAATATAATGAAGGAGCATTTCCATTAGGTCTGATAAAAGGTCGTTGGTTTATACCCGATGATTTGCAGAAAATTCAAAATCACTACAACCTAAACATTGATAAAGAGTTCATCGATTATTTAACACCTGAAAATGACTTAATAAGGATCTTTTGTAAAGAAGGTAAGCAGTCAAAATATTTCGGTTTTAATTCTTGTGATGACATATCTTGTATGTTGTTTAATAAATGTCAGCTAAGACGAATACCTAAAGAAGCAGAAGGATGGGTTTATAAAGATGACCTATTTGAAATCTTGAAAACTAAAGAAATAACTATTGACAAAAGATTTATTGAATATCAAAATGCAGATTATGAAACTGTAATGTATTTCTATAACAATAGTTTTAAAGGAGAATTCATTGAAAAACAATCAATGTATAACATTCTTAGTATTGCAAAAACAGATGTTTTTTATGGAGATGATTCAGAAATTAAACCTAAAGATACTACTACTGTAGATGGTTTTCTCACGACTTTAATAAATTCAAAAATTGGCGATGAAATTGTATCTTTTGTGAAATACTTAAAACCCGACCCTAAAAACGGAATAGAAGGCACAGATACGGATTTAGCAAAAGCAATTTACCGTATGACTTGTATTGATTTAATTGAAGATTTTACACAAGATTATGCAAATAATAGATATAGAATTGTTTGCAAAAGAAAAAAAGAAGGAGAATATTATAAGGGTCTTGAACGCTTTCTATTAAGATATTATTCGGAAGATAGAGCGAAAGAAGAAGTTCAAAATGTTTATATTATTAAGGTAAATAGTAAGTCTGAACTTGAAAAAGAAATTTTTCAATGTTTAAGTTACTTAACAACTTTTGTTTACGATAAAATTTCTGTAAAAAGAAAACGAGCAATTGACGATATCCGCACCTTTTGCATTACAGGAGCAAATGAATCAAAAGATTGGAAAGAAAAAAATGAAGAATTAAAAGATTTTATTTTCTATTATTTCAACTCTAAATACGCAAGATTGGATTACTCAACTATTGATGGTGATGGTTATTCTTTAACAATCGATACAGATGGAGGTAAAAAATCGAGTTACGAAATACTATACAAGTATTTGCAAATTATTGACAATCAATTCTTGATTAATAAATCAGAACCTGGCTCTACTCCAATCGATAATATTAAGCATTTACAAGGTGCCGTTCGTCTGTTACGAAGGTCTTTAACAGACAGTAATCCTACTTTATCTCTGTTAAATTCATTTTGTATTTTCTTTTTAGGTACAAATAACAATGAAAATCTTGAAAGAGAAGTAATTGAAAGTTACAAAGACGGAATGCTTGGATTTGCTGAACGAGAAAATGATTTGGCTAATTTTTGGGAAATATTTAATAATTATAATTTGTTATTAAAGCCATTTTCTAATGGTAAGCTAGCCGAATTGAAGAATGAAATAACAGGTATAATACATAATGACAAATTCAAAAAAATAACCTCAAAATATTTAGGATAATGCAAACAGAAAAAGAATTAAATAAAGCACTTTCTGAAATATATTCAGATTTGGAAAAATTGCAAAGTGCAAGAGAACAGGTTGAAATTGTTACGGAAAATAGTAGAGAGTTAACATCGGCTACTTCTATTTTGCTTAAAGAATTAAGAGAATTCTCAAATCAATTTGGTAAAGAAAATTCAAGTAATATTTCTCAATTAACTAAAAGTCTAAGTGATTTTGAGAACAAAATCAATAAAGTATCTGAAAAAGGTAATCAGTCAATATCGGAATATATAGATTCTTTTAAAAAGCAAATTGTTGGGGTTATTGAGCAATTCTCAAAACAATTATCTGAAAATGAAAAGAATTTGAATGCTATAAGTAATTTAAATAATGAAAAAATCGGTAAGAAGATTTTGGAATTTGAAGAAACAACGAAAGATTTAAAAATAAATGCTGAAAAAGGAATAGAAGAAATAAAAACTGTTGCGATAAGTAAAATTGTAAATCAGGAACAAATTATTTACAAAACAATAGCAAATATTGAGGATACAAATTTAAAAAATAAGGAATTAATAGAAATAATAACGGAATATGACATTCCTAAACGCCTTGAGGATATTAATGAGAAACTTGTAATTCAATTTAATCAAAATAAACTAATTAAGAAATTACTTATTGTAGTTCTTTCTTTAATTGGATTAGGATGTATAGTTGCTATAGGATTAATTGTAAAATTATAACCAGCGCAAAAGCCATACACATTTGCAATTCGCACGAGCCATCGCTAAACCAAAAATTGCAAAAGAGTATGTCTTTCCCAACGCACCAGCAGACAGTAAAGTAGTGCAAATTGATAGAAAAATGACAGGAAACAAAGAACACCAGCCCCTAACAAGCGGTATAAAACATTGGGGTTTAAGTGGTTATTCGAGCGCTCTGCCCCGCATTAAGTTCGGTGTAACTCGACAGGAAAGTAGCACGCAATCCCCAACGATTTCATACCGCCAATCCGTTACTTGCAATTGCAAATACAATACTGAAAACGCAGATTGAAGAACTGAA
>DYPF01000438.1 GCA_020720105.1 Chloroherpeton thalassium | reverse complement strand
ATAAGTTGGAATAGTGATGATGTATTCACTTTTAATCGTGGATGGCAAATAGACCTGAAGAGGCAAACTAGTTCCTATGCATTACAAATATTCTGAATAGTCACACCTAAACAATATTCAAAGCATCGAAAGTAATAACCCTTCGCTTTTCACTAGAGGAATGAAGTAAGTGGTTAAGTTAGTAGCATCGGCCTGCTACTGAATGATTGTGATAGTGCCTGGAGAGATTCCGGCTTCAAGGGCTACCTTTGCGTCGTCAATGGTCAAGGCCGAAGAGAAGGTTACAAACAGTTTATGGAAAAACAGTTATTTTGTGTCTTTAAAGATATGGATGATACTACCTTCCAAAGTGTACGAATTTGTTGTTGCAGTATCATCGACCAAAGTAAAGCCGCAATTATATAATTAACTATTAATTGCTTAAAAACTAACAAAATACATTAAACTGCCGTCCACCACAACATCCTCTGTTTTCTTAACAAAGTTCACGAATGAAATCTTCGAATTGGTTGAGCAATCATATTAATGCTTCAAATCCTCCTTAAACTCCTTTGCAATTATGTAATCAACTTAATCCTAACATATTAAATAATTTTATAATTTTCTTTAACATTATTTTCTTCAAAATTAATTTTCACCACATCAGATTGTTCACCAAGGCTTATTGTAATTTCAATTGGTTCATGCAAGTAGCCTTTTTGTGGTAGGAATTCCCAAACTTCATCTTGCTCTATAGCAGTCTGGTTGCAAACAGCAGTGGCTGCCATACTAGTAAGATAGCAAAATGAATTGCTCAATTTTGTTATCCTGCCCTCATTCTTTAAAAGTATTCAAAAATTCAAAAAAGTTAACCTTATATAATTCTCGATATTTCATAATATCTAGAGTTGATACTTCCTCAATCTGAAATTCGGTTTCAGCGCCAGAAGTTAGCATATTTCCATATTCCGCATTTTCAAAAGTGTAGGAAGTTGTGATTGTATAAGCAATATCAACTTCTGAAATTCTGGATACTGTCCATTGCAGTGCCAAATATCTTTTAAGCAACTATTTACAATTATAAATTACGGAATGTCATAGGTATCGCATTTCTAAAATGAAACTGTTTTCACGCCAGCTACTAAAGTAGTTGCTAAACATTTTTAAATCACAGGATTAACTAAGAAAATATTCTTTCCATCAATTAATATTTGGTCGAGGGTAAGTTCGGCCCTACTAAGGCACTTCTAATCGATCAAATAATAAGCCGAATAGCATATCAAACAGCCATTTCCATTGCAAGTTTAGCACCTTAAATATATTAGAAATAATAGATAATTGACTTGATCCACATGTATATTGATCACTTCCTTTCTTAATAACATTGACAAGGGTACCAAAGCTATTATAATAGCACTCATTTGGGAATTCTTAGCA
>DYPF01000125.1 GCA_020720105.1 Chloroherpeton thalassium | reverse complement strand
AAATCTAATAATATTAAATCTAATACAAATATTAACAATAATTCTAACACTTCGCAAGTTAATTCTCAAAATGCAAAGGAAGAAGAGCCAAAAACTGAATATTCTACTGATACTTCAAATTCCCAAGAGCTTACTGATGCAGAAAAGCAAACAGTCAAGGAGCTACAACGTATCGATAATGAAGTACGAGCACACGAACAAGCACATTTGGCTGCTGGTGCGGGTTTAGTTCGTGGCGGTGCAGCATTGGAGTATCAACGCGGTCCTGATGGTAAAATGTATGCAGTTGCAGGTGAAGTAAAAATTGATATTTCAGAAGGTAAAACACCCGAAGAAACTATAATGAATATGCAGAAAGTGATTGGAGCTGCATTGGCTCCCGCCGACCCATCTGCTCAGGATAGGTCTGTGGCTTCTCTTGCCCGAAGAATTGAAGCACAAGCCCGAATGGAAAAATCCAAAGAAACTTTGAGTGAAGATAATGCTTATTCTCCCAAAGTTAACAATTCGCTCGGTAACGATCATTCCAATAATGTTGACCAAACTGAAGAGACTAAAGAAACTGAGAACAAAGATAATCCAAAAATTCAGAATCGCAAAGCAGACTTTTCGGTTTACACTCAAAATTCCCAAAACAATGAACCCGACTACAAGCGACTTTTAAATATGATTGCATAACTAAAAATCTATTGCTTAAAAAACTAAACAGATATTTTAAGAATTGCACATTTATAGAAAATGAAAATTCTAATATCACTTTCCTTTACTTTATAAAATGACTTCCACGATTTGTACGATCCTCAATTGCAAAGTTGGTAACCGCATAAGCAGTTGTAACACCATTTCTTAATTGAATAATTTCTTTGCTCATTTTTGCCTTTCGATAAAAGTCTTCCACTTCGCTGGACAAATGGCGGAAAATTGTTTGTGCTCGGTGCATTCTTGCCTTTGTTCTAACCAAACCGACATAATTCCACATCGTATTTTTTATATTTAGCCAATCCTGAGCAATTAAAGCATTGTCCATTTCTTCGGTGCCGTCTTCCCAATCAAATATTTTTGGGAAATACTCATCTTCTTTTGTAATTTCCGAAACGGTATTTCCAGCTACCCAGCCCCAAGTGAGAGCTTCTAATAAAGAAGTGGAAGCCAATCTATTTGCTCCATGAACTCCGGTGCAAGCAACCTCACCAACTGCATAAAGCCGTTGTAATGAAGTTCTGCCGCGTAAACTCACGCCAACTCCACCGCAAGAATAATGAGCAGCTGGAACAACAGGAATTTTCTCGTGAGTCATATCAATATCAAAACTATGCAGATATTTATTAATTGATGGGAAGCGATTTACAATCCAATCTTTATCTAAATGACGAACATCTAAATAAACATTAGGACTTCCAGTCTCTAACATTTCATTATATATCGAGCGAGCAACAATATCGCGTGGAGCTAATTCCATCGAAGAATGGTATTTGCTCATAAAACGTTGCTTGTATTTATTCACAAGTATTCCACCTTCACCTCGAACTGATTCTGAAATAAGAAATCTTTCATTAGCTCCGTAAACTGTAGTTGGATGGAATTGTATATAATGCATATTCAATAATCTCGCACCTGCTCGGTATGCCATTGCATAACCATCACCAGTGGATTCGCTTGGATTAGTGGTATTTATGTAGATTTGACCCAAACCGCCAGTAGCAAGTATAGTATTATTAGCAAAGATTGGAAAAACTTCGCTTGTGGAATTATTCATTATATATGCCCCAAAGCAAGCAGGCTTGTCGTATAAATCTAATGGATTAGTGGAATGGTGAGAAATTGTCAATAAATCAATTGCGGTATGATTGTTTAAAATTGTAATATTTTTATGTTTTTGTGCATAAGGAGCTACAGCTTCACTTATTGCCTTACCTGTATGGTCTTTACTGTGAATAATACGACGAACCGAATGAGCGCCTTCTTCGGTAAGGTCTAAATGACCTTGTGATTGATCAAACTTAACATTAAATTTATCAATTAATATATCTTTAACTAAATCTGGTCCTAAATCCACAAGTTGTTCTACTGCGGGTTGCCAACAAGCACCATCGCCAGCAACGAGTATGTCTTCCATAAGTTTATTTTTATCATCTTCGTTGCCACGAAAGATAATTCCACCTTGTGCCCAGTATGTACTTCCACTCGTTAGTGTGTCTGTTTTATTTATTAATATTACATTTCTGCCATTATCCGCAGCAGTGATTGCTGCAATTAATCCAGCAAGCCCACTACCAATTATTAAAACTTCAGTTTGCTTAAACATTTTGATATTTTCAAATTATGATAATTCAAACTTAACATATAAAAAAGAATAACAAATACATTTTACTATTGAATCTGAAACAAATTATGAAGTATCAAAAAATTCAATAGTTGAATATTCAACAGTGATTTCCAGCATAGTGTATAATTTTAGACAAAAGCAAGATAAATAAAAAATTACAAAGAAAAAAAATAAAATACTACTTAATGAATAAGTTTTGAACAATAATAACCACTTGTGAATGAAAAGAATAATTATAAACAAAAATAAACAGCCAACCAATAACTTAGCATACCATATTAAAAAATGTTTAACTTGTTTTATTACAATTATTTGCAAAGGTTCTTGTGTTAAAAAAATGTGGAAAACTATTTTTTGGTATATTTTTGTAGATGAATAAAGGGAATGAAAATAAGTTCGTGAAAAACTCAATAAATATGGTCAATTTGACAAAGAAAAAAACATTGGCATATACATTGTGGAAAACTAAGCTTAAAGTTATTTTGATAATTAGATTTTATAAAATATCACACGGAGGTGAATAATGCCTTTTGCGATTGGTGGGAACGCCAGAATTAGGACAAACACTCCTGCAGAAAATGCTTATAATGCTTTGGATATATCAAATAGAGATATATCACTTAGACAATTAAGATTATCTACAGGCAAAAGAATCAATAATGCCGGAGATGATGTGGCAGGATATATCACATCGCGAGCATTATCGGCACGAAACGGAGCATTAAATGCTGCACTATTAGCAGTTGGTGATGCGCAAAATGTTTCATACATTACAATGGATTCATTGGAAAATATCAATGATTTACTTACAAAAATTAAAGATGCTACTGCTCAAGCTGCATCTGGTGCAACTGGCACAGACGAGAAAATTGCTTTGGCAAAAGCAGCATATCGTTTTTCGCAACAAATACAAACTGTAGTTGACTCAACTGTTTTTGGTGGAAGACAATTATTAGATGGGACTTTCTCTGCTGCCTTTGTTATAGGAAGTAATGCTGCAAATAATCTATTAACATTGGGTGTAGACTTAACATTAAAGAATGAAGAATTTAATGTGGAAAGTAATTATTTCAATTCAAATGCTATGGGCACTAACTACTTTGGTGGTATTACAGGCTTGGATATGCGTGATTTCAATGAAGTTAATTCAGAGAATTTGGGTATTTTTGATTTTGATAAAATCCAATACACTTTAACAAGTATGGCAGATGCTATCAACAATGTAAATAAAGTTGCTTCATTCTTAGGTGGTATTGTTAATCGTCTGAATTCGCAAGAGAATGTCTTGAAGAATCAAATCGTGAATTATAATGCAGCAATTTCGAGAATTGAAGACGCAGACGTTGCAAAAGAACAATTACAATTAGTAAAATCTCAATTCTTACAACAAGCTTCGTTGGTTTCATTGACTCAGGCTAATGCAAATCCACAAGCATTTTTACAATTAATTCAAGGTTAAAATAAGTAGGTGATATTATGCCATTTGCAATAGGTGGAAATTCAAGAATAAGGACTAACATTCCTGCAGAAAATGCATACAATTCAATGGATGTTTCAAACAGGGATATTTCGTTAAGACAATTACGTCTTTCGACAGGTCTTAGAATAAACAATGCCGGAGATGATGTGGCTGGCTACATCACATCTAGAGCGTTAACTGCCCGTAATGGAGCGTTAAATTCAGCTGTAAATACTGTTGGAGATGCCAAAAACGTTACCAGTATTGCAATGGACGGATTAGATAGTATCAACTCACTATTAGCCAAAATTAAAGATGCTACAGCCCAAGCTGCATCCGGAGCTTTAGGTTCTGACGAAAAAGTTGCATTAGCCAAAGCGGCGTATAGACTAACTCAGCAAATACAAACGATTGTAGATTCTACTGTGTTTGCAGGCTCACAATTATTAAATGGGTCTTTTAGTGCTAACTTTGTTATTGGATATAATGCTACTAACAGCCTTCTGACATTGGTTATTGACTTGCAGGAAGAAAGCACAGAATTCAATATTTCCTCGAATAACTTCAATGTTAATTCATTAGGAACGGGTTTCTTTGCAGGAATAACAGGATTAGATTTACGAGAATTGAATAATGTTACGAGTACGAATCTTGGAATATTTTCTGACACTCAAATTGGCGCGACTTTAACAAGTTTTGCCGAAGCCTTGAATAATGCTAATAAAGTAGCTGCATATTTAGGTGGTGTTCAAAATAGATTAGATTCTCAGGAAGACTTGTTGAAAAATCAAATTGTAAATTATAAAGCTGCAATCTCGAGAATAGAAGATGCAGATATTGCAAAAGAACAATTGCAATTAATGAAATCTCAATTCTTACAACAATCTTCACTTACTTCGTTAGCTCAAGCAAACCAAAACCCAAGTTCATTCTTACAATTGATTCAAGGGTAATTATCGAGCAAAGTATTTATCAAATAAAGAATTAGGTTTGGCTTCGATAGTGGCTTGCTGAATTGAGGGTATCTCCCAGTGAAAATTGAGTTTAGAACGAGTTTCGATTTCTTTGATTGAAACTAAATGAGACTTAAGGTCACTTTTAGTTGGAGTAGATTGCTCAAAAATAAAACCAAAAATAGCAAAATTTCGAATATCATTGATTTTTTGATTATTTGCTATGGCTAAAATTTTCCAATAACCGCTCGGTATCCGATGTGGTTCATCTGCATTTGGTAGTGGTGGCATTTTCTTTTCGTATAATGGTCCTGTCATCACATATACTAATCCATAATTTAATGTTAATTTCCTTTCAAAATCTTCTAATTGCTTCCAAACTCCACGATTTAAATCAGATTTTTGTGGCGTGATATTCGATAAATAGTTAGTTTCTTCTGCAACATTAGTACCCTTAAAGTTAGCGAGAGGTGCTTGATGTCCCCTATCGATAGCGAGAAGTTTTGGTGCATCATCATAATCCTTTGGTTCTAATGTTTCTTCATCAGCAAGCCAAATGTCAGGTAACCATTTTCTTTCCTTTTGTGATGGTCCCGATATAGTGATACTGTCCAACCGATATACTACCCAATCAGCAAATTTTGTGCTGTCATTATTACTTAAAGCATAAATATCTCGTATTATTAAGTCGTTTGTAGTAGGAGACCCCTTGGGATACCCAAAGAAAAAGTGTTTGGAATGAATTTCATAATATTGAGAATATGAAAATTCAGAAATAAATATTAAGATTATGATAAATTTAATGTAATTCATATATTTTTTTTTGTTAATTTACAAAATTACAAATTTACTTTTTATTATGAAAAATTACACAACTATAAAATTTATGAATAAATATAAAATTCATTATTTCATAGCTTTAGGAATTATTATTTTATTTGTTCATAACCCTAAACTAATTTCAGAAAGCAATAATACTCAATCACAAATGGTGTTTAATGATAGTTTGGATTACGAGTTGGGAAAAACTAAAACAGACTCAATGAAAATTGAAATTCTGAACTTGTTAGTTAGGAAGTTTTTATTAAGTGATAGCAAGAAAGCATTTCATTATGCAAATCAAGGATTGGAAATCTCACAAGCATCAAAAAATCCCTATTTGATTGCTTTGTCGTATAATTCATTTAGTTTAGTGAATTGGGCAACTGGTAAGTTTTCAACAGCTTTGGATTATTCATTTAAGTCGCTCAGAATCAACGATAGCTTAAAAAATTATAAAGGAATGGTAAAAAATTATGGCAATATTGGCAATGTTTATTCTGAAACAAAGCAATATACAAAAGCAATTGAGTACTTCGATAAAGCATTGAAAATTGCAGAAAAGTACAAAATGAGTGCTGATATTGCTAAAACGTATGGTAATATTGGAATTGCATACAATGAGTTGGAAAATAATGATAAAGCAATGGAGTATTACAATAAAGCCACAATAATTTCGAGGAAATTAAACGATACAGTTGGATTAATTAGGTTATATTCGAATATTGCTGTTGTGTATTATTTTCAAAAGAAACTTGAGGAAGCAATTGAAACCAACAACATAGCTTTAGAATTAGCTGATAAGATTAATGATAACCGGTCAAAGTGTCTATTATTTGGCAATAACGGTACAACTTTGATGAAAATTGCCAATGATTCTACCAGAATAATTTCTGAGAGCCAAAAAAGGCAGTTGTTAAATGAAGCAATTGGTTACTTCAATAAAGCAATAAAGCTATCCAAAGAAATGAATTTTCAGGATTCCGAGATGAAATACTTGAATGGTTTAACAATGGCTTACGAAGATTTGGGAAATTACAAATTAGCGTTTGATAATTTGAACAAATTCGAGCGATTAGAAGATTCGTTATTCAACATCGAAAATCAACAAATTATTGCTGATTTAGAATCAAATTATGAAAAAGAATTGAAGGATAAGGAAATTTCACTTCTTAAAAAGGAACAAGATTTAAATAAAATATACATTTTTGCTGCAGTTTTATTAATAGCAGCAGCAATAATTTTATTATATGTCTTACATCGTAGTTATATCACAACAAAGAAGTTCAATACTACTTTAGAATCAAAAAATATAGAATTATCACAAACAAATGCAACTAAAGATAAATTATTCACTGTGTTATCGCACGATATTAGAAATCCATTACAAACCATATCGTTAAATTCTGAACTTCTCGAAACTTTTTATGAAAAGATGGACGATGAAGAAAGGTTGCAAAGAATTTCACGAATAATGGAAACCTCAAGTTCACTTAATAATTTGTTTGAAGAATTGCTGCAATGGGCACGAGCACAATCCAACAAAATTGAATACAATCCTGTTGAATTCAAGTTGAAAGATTTAGTTGATGTAGTAATTAAATTGCATAGCGAATCAGCAGCACTTAAAAATATCATTATTACTAACAATATTCCTGCACATTGTCAGACTTATGCAGATATGAGTTTAGTTAATACGATTATTCGAAATTTAATAAGCAATTCGATAAAATTTTCTAATACAAATGGCGAAATTACTGTAAGTTGTGATGATGTTGATAAAATGGTAATGTGCTCAGTATCAGATAAAGGAATTGGAATTGCGCCCGAAAATATACCGAAATTACTATCAATAACATCTACTTTTACTACTCGTGGCACAAATAATGAATCAGGCACGGGCTTGGGCTTGATATTAGTGAACGAATTTGTAAAGGTTAATAAAGGGGATTTGGATATACAAAGCACAGAAGGCAAAGGCACAACAATTTCATTTACTTTGCCAAAGCAAATTGCGTA
>DYPF01000124.1 GCA_020720105.1 Chloroherpeton thalassium | reverse complement strand
CAAATATATGAAATAGCATCAGAAATTAGTGGAATACTATAAATTACATCATTAGTATTTTGGCAAATTGAAGAAGTACCTACAATACTTCCAGCAACAGCAGGAAGAGGATTTACAGTTATATAATTTGCTTTAGTTTCAATATCAGAAGCCCCTTCAGAAATTGTCAAACTAACATTTTTAGTTCCACTCGAAGAATAAACAACAGTATGAGGACCAGCAGAATTAGCTGTTTGTGGAGTTGCATCTATTCCAAAATCCCAAAAATATAATGTATTGGCAGAAGTTCCAATAGATTGATTTACAAATACAACCTCTTCTTCTATACAAACATCAGTATTTAAAGCGGTAAAGTCGGCACTCAAAGTACACCCTTGCAAGTTAAATTCTAATCTTTTTACAGAGCCGGTACAATTATTTTCATTTGTTTCCAAAACTTCAACAATTCCACTTGTAAAACCAAAATCAACAGTAATTTGGTTATTATTTGGACCAATAGCACCAGAAGTAATAGTTGCATCAGACGGAACAGACCAAGTATAAGTAGAACCATTTGTCAATTCTACACTATATACAACGCCAATCCCTCGACAAGCCGGAGTTGTATTTCCAGTAATATCAGAGGTTATAGGTAAGTCATAAATTATCACCTCACCCTCACCACTATAAGTACCAGAACAATTAGCATCGCTTACATTTGTTATAGAATAATTACCTTGAAGACTTACATCAAAAATATAAGGGGTAGAAGTAATATTATTAATAATTTGAGGACTAAACCCATCTCGTACATAAGTAAAATTCCAAGGTTGTACTCCAGTAAAATTTACAGTTAAGGCAACATTTTCTCCAAAACAAACAGCATCATTACCCTCAATAGTTGCAGTTGGTAACTCATTGACAATAACAACACTATGATTAGAATAAACCTCATTACAAACTCCACTTTGAACTACAGCTCTAAACCATGTTGTTTGAGTTAATATATCTGAAATAAAAGTATTAGAAGTATTAACGATATCAACCCAAGATGTTCCATTATTTGTAGAATATTGCCATTTTGTAATATTTCCGGTATTTCCGTTCAAAGTTAACAAATCACTAGTAAAGCCTGAACAAATTGTTGTACCACCTGTTACAGTTCCACCAACTGATGTTGGATTTACAGTAACAATAGTATAATCAGAATATTGTTCATTGCAAGTTCCACTTTTAACAACTGCCCTAAACCAAGTAGTTTGAGTTAAAAAACCAGAAGTATAAGTTGTATTAGTGTTTGAAATATCAGTCCAATTAGAACCACTATTAGTTGAAAACTGCCATTTAACCACACTTCCTATTTGAGCTGTTAAAGATAGTAAACCACTTGAAGAACCACTACAAATAGTTGTACCACCAGTTACTGAACCACCAACTGTCTCAGGACTTACAGTTACAATAGTATGATTAGAATTTGCAGAACTACATACACCACTTTGAACTACAGCTCTGAACCAAGTTGTTTGTGTTAAAATATTAGACGTGTATGTTGTATTTGTATTGGCGATATCTGTCCAATTTGAACCATTATTTATAGAATATTGCCATTTTAAAACACTCCCTGTATGTCCAGTCAGACTTAATAAAGTACTTGTATTACCTGTACATATTGAAGTACCACCTGAAACCGAACCAGCAACTGTTGTCGGATTTACACTTATCACTGCACTACCACTTGCAGAACCGTTACAATTAATATCAGAAACACTTGAAATAGTATATGTTCCGGCAGTTGAAGTTGCAAAAGTATAAGGGTTAGTTGTTATATTATTAACAGTTTGTGTATTTGCACCATCTCTTAGGTATGTAATACTCCAAGGCTGAGAGCCAGTTAAATTAATAGTAATTGTAGCATTACCCCCATTACAAATTGTAGTTGTACCTGTAACATTAGCAGTTGGTAGTGAATTAACATTTATATAGTAATTTGCAGAAATAGTTCCAGCACCACAACTATTAGAACCATAAACAGTTAAATTACCAGAAGTAGCATTAGATGCAAAATTTAAAGTAATCGAATTTCCACTCCCATTTATAGTTACACCTGTCCCTGAATAAGCCCAAACATAAGACGTTGCATTTGTAATTACCGGAACACTGTAGCTAACATTGTTTGTTCCTTTGCAAACAGATGCAGTTCCTATAATATTTCCGGCAGCAACAGGATAAGGATTTACAGTAATATAATTTGTTTTTGTTTCTATATCTGAAGCACCATCAGTAATTTGAAGTGAAATTGTTTTTGTTCCACTTGTAGAATATGTTACATTATGTGGACCTACAGTATTTGCAGATGTTGGTGTAGCTCCACTACCAAAATTCCAACTATAAGCTGTTGAACCTGTTGTTCCTGTTGAAATGTTTGTAAAAACTACAGTTGTTCCGGTACATACAGTTGTATTATTGGCTTGAAAATCAGAATTTAAACCGCAACCTTGTAAAGTTATAGCTAAAGTTTTACTTGTTCCTACACAAGTATTTGAATTTGTTTCTATAACAGAAATATTTCCGTTAGTTGTACCAAAATTTACTGTAATTTGATTGTTATTAGTTCCGGTAGCTCCTGAGGTTATAGTTGCACCGGCAGGAACAGTCCAAGCATAAGAAGAACCTGAGGTTAATGTTACACTATAAGTTATTCCTACTCCACTACATGCAGGTGTTTGGTTACCTGATATTACAGAAGTTGAAGGTAATGGATTAACTGTTACAACTGTATAATTAGAATTAGCATCGTTACAAATTCCACTTTTTACAACAGCTCTAAACCAAGTTGTTTGAGTTAAAGTGCCTGAGGTGTAAGTATCATTTGTATTTGTTATATCAGTCCAGTTTGAACCACTATTTGTAGAATATTGCCATTTTACAATACTTCCGGTGTAACCTGATAAAGTAAGTAAACCGCTTGTATTACCGGAGCAAATAGTTGTACCACCTGTAACAGAGCCACCAACCGAAGTAGGATTTACTATAACATCTGTGTAAGCTGAATTTTCTTGAGAGCAAGCTCCACTTTGAACAACAGCTCTAAACCAAGTAGTTTGAGATAAAGCTCCAGAAGTATAAGTTGTAGAAGTATTTGAAATATCAGTCCAATTTGACCCATTATTTATTGAAAATTGCCATTTTACAACACTACCTGTATGTCCGCTTAATGTCATCAAACCACTATTCGAACCAGAACAAATTGTTGAACCACCTGTAACAGCACCAGCAACTGTATTAGGACTAACAGTTACTATAGTATAAGCAGAATTTGCTTCACTACAAACACCACTTTGTACTACTGATCTAAACCAAGTTGTTTGAGTCAGTGTACCAGAAGTGTATGTTGTATTAGTATTTGAAATATTATTCCAATCTGTACCAGAATTAATAGAATACTGCCAACGTACAACATTTCCGGTGTGTCCACTTAAAGTTAAAAGTCCACTGTTCGAGCCTGTGCAAACAGTTGTTCCACCTGTAACACTGCCACCTATAGTAGTCGGGCTAACACTAATTACAGCACTACCACTTTGATTACCAGTACAATTTACATCACTTACAGATGATATAGTATAAGTGCCATCTGTACTTGTTGTAAAAGTATAAGGTGAACTTGAAATATTATTAACAGTTTGAGCATTTGAACCATCTCTTAAGTAAGTTATACTCCAAGGTTGTGAGCCTGTTAGAGCAACTGAGATAGTAGCATTAGAGCCCGTGCATATTGTTGTTGAACCAGAAATTGTAGCTGTTGGCTGAGTATATTGATACAAAAATACATTTGTAGAATTTACACTTCCACTTGCATTTGTAGCAACACATCTATACTCTTTACCAATAAGTCCGTTTACATTTGATATTACTAAAGTCAAAGTATTTACACCAGAGTATACCCCAATATTAGCTAAATTAGTCCAAGTTCCAGAGTTATTTACTTGCCATTGAAGTGAAGTATAATTGCTGGCGATTAATGAAAAACTTGTAGCAGATGTGGTTGTACAAACATATTTATCAGTTGGTTGAGTAGATATTAAAGGAAGACTTACCAAACATTCCAAACTAATTTCAAATTGTCCTTCTGCTACTCCTTTACCATCAACATAAACGTAATATAAAGTACCATTTGTTGTTGTAAAAGTATAAGTTGATGTTGTTCCCGTACCACTATCATCATCAGCTCCAATACAACTTAAACTTCCACAAGTTCCTGTATATATATTTAATTCAGTATCAAAATTTGTTTCAGCATTATCAGTAGAAATAGTCATTTCTTGACCAGTTCCAATAAATTTGTACCAAACACCTTTTGCTGTAGTTCCTCCACCTGTACAAGCAGTTGGCTTATCATTTGCAGTTGCAAGAATATTACTTGCAGTATCAGACATTCCGCAAGTTAGAGTTACAGCATTTTCACAAGAATCATTTTCAGGTGTTATAACTATACCTGAAATTGGAGTAAACCAATAATCACATAAATCACCGGCATATCCATCAATTCGTACAAAATAACTTCCACCTACGGTTAAACCGGTAAAATTCCATTGACCAGTGATATTTTCTTCAGTAGGATTTACACAACTTCCACTTATTAAAGACAAAGCCCCACAACTACCACCAAACACTGAAAGTTGAATACCTCTATTTAATGGAGTACAATCACCAACTTCAAATTCTAAAGTTACATCACTACTTGCTGCAATAAATCTCATCCAAGAATCATTATCTATACTTATACCACAAACTGAAGGACTTCCAACACTTTCAGAATAAGAACAATTAGTACTACCGGCAAAAGGTTGTGATAAATCAATCAAAGGGGCATCAATACACTCATCTGTTGGGTTTGAGCTACTTGAACAAATATCACACATAGAAAATACTGTATTAAATTGACAAGAAGAATTAGCTGAATTACTCACATAAATTGTTTTGGCAGTAGTCAAATCTTCAATTGTATAATTACCTATACCTACATTAGAGAAATAAGTAGTAGTACCATCAGATATATTTACACTTGAGGCTTCACCTAAACTTGTAACATTAATATTTACATCATATTTGGTATAACTTAAATCACATACTTGATTCATAACTGCAACAGGTGCACTACATGAAACTCCATAAGTAAATTGCACTCGTGGTTTATAGGTTCTTGTTGTACCAGTGGTTGCACTGCACTGATTAGTTGAAGTAGATGTTGAGCCTCTTGTTTGATTAATTGAATTGTTATACATATAAACTTGACCAGAAGATGAATATCCACTATTTACACCCCAGCAAACATCAACTAAAATATTATCTGTACCATTCCATACAAAATTATTATCAAAAGTTATTGTTCTCCAACCGGTACTTCCGGGAGTTAAAGTATGTGCATTTTTTACAGTTGTAAGTGCTACAGTATTATGAGCAGAAGCATCAGAGGCTGTAGTATGTGCCATTTTAATTTCATAATTTAGTAAATTCCCACCATTTATTTCAGATACATCCCAAGCTATAGAAGTTATAGTTCCGGCAGTGCCACCTGCAGCTTCGATTTCTGATTTTGTATATACAAACTGAACTCTTCTACTTTCCCAAAAATAATTATAAGGTGATATATTCGAAGTTCCACTTTGAATTGATTGAGTTCCCAAAGTAATTGTTTGTGAATATAAATTTTGGAATAATAAAGTACTTAATATACCAAAAACGATAAAAATAAATATTTTTTTCATATAAATTTTATTTTAAACTGTTTATAATTTTTATCACTTCAGATTCTTTTATGAATAAAAATTTCTGTTTTTCATCTAATTCTTTATACTTTTCATCAGAAATTATAGTAACTTCTTGATAATTATTATCTGAATAAAGTTGTTTTACAACTTTTTCAGTAAGTACTTCATCATAATTTGTTAAATAATTTATTTGCTCAATCAATATACTTTTGGTTTGTTGAGTTTTGAAAGTAACTTTAGCTTGAGGATTTTTGGTTTGAATTTCGTTATATTCTTGTGAGTATGAATTATAAAAAAACAACAATAAGAATAAAATCAAAATAATAAATTTTAGCTGTTTCATAAGATTAATTTTTTGTTAATTTAATTTTAACAAATTTATAGCTATTAAAATTTATATAATATTGATATTAGAATTTGGAGAGTCTTTTTGAGAATTTGCTTTACGAATGTAAGAATTTTTAAAAATTAACAAATTTTAAAAAATATAAATAATACAATATATAAAAATACAACAATTAAATCTTCGTATATTAGATTCACTTTATCTTATATTAATCCCTTTTAACATTATGTAAAATAATAAAAATCAAATATTTAAAGCAACCTATTCTTTTCAATAAAATTAGACAAAAGTAATTATATTAATCTATAAAAACGCAAAATCTACAATTTTATAAAAAACAGCTATATAATTTTTAAATTATATAAAAATTATACAGCTATTTAAAAATTAAAATTATTGTATAACAATTGGATAAGTTGCAGAAAAAGCCACATTTCCGCTTTCATCCGGTGATTTTACAATAATAAAATAGTTACCTGGCGCCCAAACAATATTTTTTGGAGGATTATTATTATCTTGTGCTTGCCCTACCGTTATAGATGCAATAAAATTATATGTTTGCAGTTCGTGTACAGCATCATGTTCATGTAACATTACAGCAAAACTACTTGTTGGATTTACCATATCATTTGTAGCACCCTCTGGCATAATGGCAATAAATAACCCATCTAATGCCTCATTATCAGTTACTGTTCCTGAAATTGTTATTGTTTGACCACTAATAAATATTTGATTTGTTGCCGGAGCTACAATATTTGAAAAAGTTGGAGTTTCTGAATCTGTTGATTTCAAAATTTTAACATCTATAGCTATCCAACTTTCATTTCCAGCTACATCAGTACAGTAAATCATAAAATGATAATCACCTTGTGCTACTTTTTTAGCATCTATTTCATCTGGAATAACTATTTCATGATGATGAATATGTGATTGTTTTAAACCCTCATCAAAATTCCAACTTTTTTGAAAAGAAAATGCTATACTATCTTCTTTGGAAGAACTTTTGTGTGAATGTCCATCAAAATTACTGTGAATATCTACCTTGTATGATTTTAACTGTACATCATCAGAAAAATCAACTTCAAAATGAATTTCAGAACCAATATATAAAACCTCATTTTCTTCCGGACCGGAAATAGTAATAACCGGTTTTTCTGTATCAACTTTTTCTTTTTCGCATGATGACACAATAAACACAGTAAATATAAGTATATAAACTAATAAAAATTTGATATTTTTCATTTTAAAAATATTTTTAAAGTTTTTTAATAATTTGATTTTTTTTAAATATTATTGTTTTACATAATATTAATAATATAATCTATGTGCATTTGTAAAGTAAAAAAGATTTACAAACTTTCACAAATTAAAGTGATAAAAAATTGTTAAAATATTAAACTTTAACAAATAAAACAATAAAAAAAAATAACTATATATACTTAAAAACAGGAGGTGCTCTAGAAAAACAACAGTACTCAAAGAATTGAAATTCTGGCTTTTGATACG
>DYPF01000437.1 GCA_020720105.1 Chloroherpeton thalassium | reverse complement strand
GTCCTGTTGAAAATGCTGCTTGGATATTGTAGCCACCAGTATCTCCATCTATATCCAATACTTCACCAATAAAATAGAGATTATTGACTAATTTAGATTCCATTGTTTTTGGATTTATTTCATTAATAGAAACGCCACCTGCTGTTGCATAAGCTACATTGAAATCGCCAACTCTTTTTATTTGGAATGGATATTCGCATAGATTTACAATTACTTCATTTCTTTTTATTTTGTTTAATTCTGATAAATTCATTATTGTCGAAATTCCAAGTTCTAAAATTAATAAATCTATTAAACTTTCGGGCAACTGAAAACTTTTCAGATATTTTTTTAATGATATTTTTCCGTTAGTTTTAGTCGCATCAATAATATTTGCTTTTAGTTGTTCGGGCGACATATTTATAAAATTAATTTTCAACTCGTCCCCCACCTCAACATATCGAGATATATCAAGTATGCCAGGTCCCGACAGCCCCCAGTGAGTAAAACTGAAATCACCGATTTGCGAATGAATTTTCTTATTATTTCTATAAACCGAAAGTTTCCTATTCTCTAATGATACTCCTGAAATCTCTTTGAAATTGTAATTTTCAACAAAAATTGGAGTTAAAGCGGGTTTTGGCTTTATGATTGTATGCCCGAAAGCTTTTGCAATATCGTAGCCGTCTCCTGTAGATCCGCTTGTTGGATAGGACTTCCCGCCTGTGGCAATTACTAACTTCTCAGTGATATATTTTTGCGAATCAGTTTCTATTTGGAACAATCCTTCATCGCTAAGAACCTTAATCACTTTTTGATTATAGTAAATTGGAATTTTACGATTTGCAATCAACCTTAATAAAAAGCTCAATACATCACGAGAATTGAGCGATTCTGGGTATATTCTGTCTTTAATTTGTGTTGTTTGTAAACCATTGGAATTGAGGAAATTGATTAAATCTATATTTGTAAACTCTTTTAAAGCAGGAATGAGAAATTTATTTGCTTTGCCATATTTTGTAAAAAAATCAGAAATTGGACCACTATCTGTAATATTGCATTTTCCGCCGCCTGACATTAATAATTTTATGCCTGCAGAATTATTTTTCTCAAGTATTATAATCTTTTTTTCAGATGATAAATTAGCAGCAGCAAATAAGCCTGCTACTCCAGCTCCTACTATTATTATATCGAATACTATATCGAAGTTCTTATCTGTTTTTCTATCAATTTTCTGCAATTTCTATAATTTTTATAATATCAGTTTCAATTTCAACTACACCATTTACTTTTATTCTTATTATTTCGAGGGCTTCGAGTCCTTCGGAGTCAACTACTTTTACAGCGATTGTATGAAGTCCTGGCTTGAATTTATGGGTTTGTTTTCCAATTCGGTCTAATACTACGCTTGGATTGAATTTATTTTCTTCGGAATTATAATTAAAATCA
>DYPF01000436.1 GCA_020720105.1 Chloroherpeton thalassium | reverse complement strand
GATTATTTGATTGCTGGCTTTTATCTATATAGATTTATAGAAGTAGGGTGGGTTGGTGGAAATAAATCTAAACGGCTTTCGAATCTTATTTCCCATTTTTTCTAGCTCGTGATGGTTTCAATAATATCAATAACTGTTTGAGTAGCTGACGTGTGATGTGGTGTAATATAATGTTTGGTAGCTGTTGTTAAATCAAGATGACCGAGTGATGCAGCCATGATCGTTGGACTTATGTCAGGTCTTGTTGCCAATAGTGATGCCAGTATGTGTCTAGTTGCATGAAGACTTAAATATGGTATATCACTTTTAATTCTTAGTTTTTTTACTTGGCTACGGACATCAGTTAAGATAGAGTTCTTTTTAACTGGAGATTCAAATACTAAATCTCCTGAATCTTTAAATTCTTCAAGTGCCTCACGAATCAGAATTGGTAAAACATATATTTGTTCCATCTGAACTTTATTTGATTCACGTTGAATTGTATATAGATTATTTTCAAAATTAATATCACTCCATTTGAGTGCACGTACTTCGCCCCAACGTCTACCATATAAGCAAAACAAAAATAGTGCTCTATAGAAAGGGTTATCGCCGTAAAGTTCCATGATAGCATTAAATAGTGAAACAAAATCCTTTTCGGGATTATTAATAGGTTTTGGTTTATTATTTATTGGATCAGTTTCAAATTTAGGAACTTTTAGAATTATGTCATTATCAAGAGCATATTCCATTACTGGCTTGAGAATATTTTTTAAAATAACTTGTATTGTTCTTGGACTACATCCATCAATATTCTGTGTTGATTTGCCTGATATTTGTAATTTCGCTTTTAGCTGATCAATATCAACTCGTTTAATCGAAAGCATTTTCTTTCTTCCTAAAGTATCCTTCAAATGAGCGTTATAGATTAATTTCATTTTCTTGGTCCAAGGAGTGTTTGGTCGTTGAAAAAAATACATTTCAGCTATTTGATTTAATGTTGATTTGTCTCCAATATTTGTTGATGAGTTTTGCTTCTTTTCTTTCATGTCTAGTAAAAATTGTTTTGCTTTATTGATCCTTGTTCTTTTGTCCCATGATTTATCTGAATAATCTACTCTGGCACGGTACCGTTTATTGTTAAATCTAAAGTCAAATTTGAATTTCAAGTAATCTGGTGTTGCTTTTATATTTTGGGTAATGTCAATTGTAAAACTCATAATAATTCTCCTACAGAATTATACTATTAAGATACTTTAAAAAGTGTCCAAAAAGTGTCCTGTTTGTCCAAAAAGTGTCCGGTCTTGTAGAATATAAAAGAATAGATAAGAATTATTTAATAGTTTCAAATGTCTTAATATAGGCTCTTGTGAAATATAAATAACTTTAAGGAAAGATATAGCAGTTGATTCAAAATCAACCGCTTCACGGCTTGGCGGTTCGAGTCCGCCCACGG
>DYPF01000435.1 GCA_020720105.1 Chloroherpeton thalassium | reverse complement strand
TAATCTTGCACCAATTACACTCAAACACCATCCGAACAAAATTATTGTTGGATAGCAGGAAGTCAATCAATTTGGCAAATGAATGCACTTTTTACTCCAAATACATGCTTCTTTTATTTTTCTATTCCACCAATGCAAGTAGCTCCCTAAGCAAATTTTGCTTATTTCCCATAATTAGATCTATCTGGATCTTAAAACTATTCGAACATTCTAGTCCCCTGGGTTTTCTCAGCCGAACAAATTTTCACTTTACAATTTCCAAATAGTTATCCTTACCGGTATGTGCAAAATGAATTACATACTATTTAACTTAGTGGAATGAATTCGTAGATTGTAAGTCAAATGTACTTGCAAACGACTGATCCAATATATAACCCAACATGTTTTGATAGCTTCCCTTCGTCCGCCGATTATTGCCCAATGAATTCGAGTTCATATATGATTTCAGGCAATACTTACTTAAGCTATACATTTTAAGTATAATAAGGAATATCGAAAATATTGCTTGGATTTATTACCAACTAATATAATGATATTAATTACTTTGACTTCAATTCTAATTTTACATTCTCATGCAATCCAAACTATATCCTGAATAACAACAACACGTGTGTAATAGAATAACCGCAAAATCTAACTACATAAAGTACAAGTTAAAGTTCAAGTAATCAAACCTATTGGAATCTTACTATTGACACGTCTTCAGACCCACAGAAATAAAATGTATACAATATTTAAATACAGCCTGTAAACTTCCCTAGCACATTTTACCTAAGTTCCTCTCTCTCTTATCCACAGTTTATATTACAACTAATTGCAATACAACCTCCCCTTGCCTTTCATATACAGATGCGCCACAATCCCAATAGTATTGCTTCACATAACAGGCTGGATAAAATGGAATCTATATTAATAGTAACAAATAAAGTTCTTCATAAAGCTGCCAGTTTTACTTTACGTTCCCAGCAGGCGGATAATCAGATAGCCTTGTTTCAATGTAATTTTTCCCAATACAATCTATCACTGACACGCCGAATTTATCGATTTATATTCCTTCCTCAGTCACCCTCCCAAGATATACTTAATATACCTTACCTTCACAAGCCACTATGCCTAATCATTTCGACCATTTCGTTGTTACAATAAACAATATTCCGAATTCATTAGTCTAAAATGTTTATTTTTCAACAAATAGTCCAGCCAGCCCTTCTAGTGGATGCATTTTTACTCAATTTCCAGATAATAAAACTGGATGCTATTATTCAATGGTAATCTAATCGTAAAAAAACTTTTCCATTCAATTCAATGTTTCTTCAATTTCGGCAGAAAACTATATTGCATTTGTAACAACTCAAAACAATGATGAGGTCTCCTTAAATCTATCCATTTCTAGTACAATTATATGCCAATAAGGATATTTATATTCATAATCGTCCTAATC
>DYPF01000434.1 GCA_020720105.1 Chloroherpeton thalassium | reverse complement strand
TGTCGCCGCAAGGCAATGATGCCAATCCAGGCGATTTGCAACGCCCGTGGAAAACCCTGGCGAAAGCGACGGCAAGTGTGCAGGCTGGTGAATTCAGACGTTAGCGGTAATAATAGTAACATCCACACTACCGAAAATTTCTAACTTTGCTTATCGAAAGGAGAAAATATGTTAGAACAGCTATCTTTTGTAGCCAGTATTACAAGCGCATTTGCAGCAATATTTGGACTTTTAGGAATATGGTATCAGCTCAAAAAGCAAAGTGATGTTAGTTCAGCAGACTTTTTAATCAAGTTCAACGATAGTTTTGAAAATCATAAGGACATCTATCGGAAACTCATTGCTTATCAAGAGAATAAAGCAGTCTTTTCCGCCGAGGATGTCGCTGAAATAGTTTCATATCTCACATTTTTTGAAACATTACAATATCTTTTACACTCAAAAGTCTTGACTTTTAAAGTTGTGGATGATCTATTTGCTCATCGGTTTTTTATAGCCGTTCATAATCAATTCGTCCAAGAGAATGAATTAGTGAAAGATCGGCTCTATTATAAAAATATCTATTGTCTTTATGATCGCTGGATCGAATATCGGAAAAGTAGAAATTTCCCTATCTTCGGGGAGAAAAATGGCTTAAAAAGCTTAGAAGATTATCACAAGCTAATAGGCTGAATAATAATTGATGAATTCATTTATTGAACGTGATAAGATTATTGCACTCGACAAAAGTGAATTTACGTATGAAATACGTTTTTTAGAACAACAAGATTTACAAAACATATTAGAGCTACAGAATTTGATTGTCTCTCATTTGATAAATCCTGAGATTTTTCAAACGAATGATGAGAAGTTTATTATAAATATTTTTCATACACAAGAGGAAATTATCGGGATTTTTATTCAGCAAGAATTAATTGCGTATTTAATGGTTGATATTCCTTCAAAAGAAGAGGATAACTTAGGAATTGATATTGCTGTTCCTCATAATGAATTGGATAAAGTTGCTCATTTAGATAATGTCGTAGTTCATCCTATATTTAGGGGATTTTCATTTCAATTAAAATTACAATCCCATGCCATCAATATTATTAAGAATAAAGGATACTATCATATTTGTTCAACAGTGTCTCCTTATAATTATCCGAGTCTATATAATTTATTACAAAGTGGATTATTTATCAAAGCTTTAAAACCAAAGTATGGCGGGAAAATCAGATATGTTTGCCATCAAAATATGAAAAAAATATCAGAGATTCAAACCAATTCTGTTATCCCCGTGATGAATACTGACTTTGATCAACAAAAAGCTCTACTACAACAAGATTATTGTGGTTATAGAATTGAGAAACAACAGAATGAAATCTTTATTGTTAATTATGGAAGGCCAAAAAGAGTTGTTCCCAAATAAAACCCACATCAGTAAAAACAATAGGTTATGAACGAT
>DYPF01000433.1 GCA_020720105.1 Chloroherpeton thalassium | reverse complement strand
CTGTATCCATCTAGTATCACTATTCATTTTTGCCCCCACCATTTAGTTTTTGCTTCTATCTGCATTCTCAAGCTGGAACTTGGGAATAAGAGAATTCTTCCAACATTTAAGTTTTATGGCATAATCATCAAATATTTCACTCAATATATCGACAACATTGTTTTTGCTTAATTCATCTAATCTATTTCTACCCTTAATTATCAAATCATTTCTTAGATTTTCTGACCCCAAAATACTTTTCAAATGTTCTGCTAAGTTATTTGGATTCTTTAAATCACAAAGCAAAGCAGCATTACCAACTTGATCTCTAAGTCCATCCATATCAGAGTAAATAACTGGTGTTCCTATTGCAAATGCTTCAAGTGGTGGGATATTGGTGGGTCCAAAATAACTTGGCATCACCATAGCCAAAGCATTTTTATAAAGCGAATAAATCTCTTCATTAGGAGCAAAGCCGATATATTTTACAAGTTCAGTAACATTTAATTCTTTTGCATAATCCAAGACATAATCAAGATTGCCTTTATTTGAACCACTAAATATAGCTGTTAAATTAATACCTTGTTGTTTTAAAATGACAATTGCATCAATAATATAAACATGATTTTTATGTGGCCAAAATTGTGCTGGATAATAAATATATTCACCGATAATTTGATATTTTACTTTTACATCAACTTTATTATCCACAAATGCGTTAATTGATGGTTTAAATGGTGCAACTTGCACTCTTCTATCATCTATCCCATATCTTTTAATGACATTTGACTTTCCAAGTTCACTATCCACCAAAACAGCTACTGCTTTTTTTAAACTTTTTGTATAAAGTTGTTCTCTCAATTCAAATTCTCTAAAATGATTTACTTCTGGAAATTCTGGAGCATCTCTATGGCATAAATCCCATACCGTAATAACATAATTATGTGTGGTTAAATCAAGCGACAATCCAGATGGTGATAAAAAATAAACCAAATCTATACCATTAGCATCAAGACTTTTTTCAAACAGTGTTTTTGATTTAAATCGTCTTGAAAATGGTAAAAACCAATCTTGTCTGTGAAATAGTCTATAAATTTTATCCAATAGAGTTTTTTGAACAACAACCGAATTGATACTGTAGCTTTTTAAAATTTCTTTATTTTCTCTACTGAACACAAATGCTATAAAATTATATTTATCCAATTTATTGAGTTCTATTATCGTCGAAAGTTGTTGCTGATAGCCACCACCACCTTGCAATTCTCCATCGAAAACTACTGCTATATTTATTTTTTGATTATCCACACCACATTCCAACTATTAAAATCAGGATTCTTATTACTCATCCATTCAAATTTATTTACTGCCCTAAGCCTAACTTTTTCACACACCATTTCCAACTCCGTATCAAAAAAATACCTCATTTTATGAAGTTCTTTTTTTTCCACTACTTCTTTTGATACTT
>DYPF01000432.1 GCA_020720105.1 Chloroherpeton thalassium | reverse complement strand
ATATTTATTGCTATCTCTTTAGAACATATGGAATCATAACTAACCAGATGCTACAGTTAATAATACAAAAAATCAAAGTTAAATTTTATTAGTGTGGAAACCATCTGGCTCCTCCTGGACTAATTGGGCCTCCGTAAGTTAACATTCTGGGACTGTTGCCCAATTTATAAGAAGCAATTTTTTTATTAAAATAGCAAATAGCATTAATAACGCAAATCAGGCTTTTATAGGAGAAGTAAAGGATTTACGATTTTACTGAATGGCAATATTTTATTATTATTATTGCTTTTTAGGATCCTTAACGATCCAATATACTAACTGATATTTGGAGAGCAACCTCTTTATACTTTAGTATAAAAATTATGTTTAATTAATGTTCACAGAATCATATTCATGGTTATCACTCTAAGGCAACCCGTTTCCAGATTCCGACGTACTTAATTGAGAATTATGAAATGATAACATTGCTTATGCAGTTACTTTGGCTACGAGCCCTTTTTATTGCTAGACATGTGCGGGCTTTCGAGCGATTGGAGGAAAATGTACTTTTAATATTGATGAAATTAGAAAAACATTCACAGGTTTGCCAGTCCATCAATATATCTCAATAATTTTTACAATAATGTATATTAATGTTTGGAGTCCCTCTCAGACAATTTCATTAATAATTGATGGGGAGACCAAATAAACATATCAAAAATCTCTCTTTTATCCTAATAACCGTTGCGGTGGAGCAGGTTCTGACCCTGTACTAGCCTGGGATTATTTTGGAACGCATTCAGCCTCAACTCTAACGCTGATAATCAAAGATAGCGGACTCCCAGCTCCAGCTACTGACTCACCGTTTTCCTTTTTATTATTTTAGCTATTTAATAGTGCCTGGTCAATTCGTGATTTTCAAATTAATACTTACCATGAATGCAATGCAGCTGGCCAGCACCATATTGTTGATAATAATAAATGCTGCCACACAAACTGTAAAAATTGTAGCGGGGAAGCTCATAATCAGTGCACGGAATGCTACAATGGGTATTTTTTAGCGTTAGTTTTGAATGCCTATAATGTCATTATTCTTGGTTTTTATCCTTCGAATTGTTATGTTTCTCCAAGTGATAACACGGCCTCTAATAAATGCACTGCAGCAAATAATCCTGCCCTTTGCACTGCTTGCAATGGCTAAAGAGGTTTCGTCAGTGGCTACTGCAAATGCACCAATGGATACTTTGATGATGGAGAAAATAATACTTGTAAAGCCTGCCATTATAGCTGGTTCAGATTTAATTTATAATTCTAAAGAAAATGAAAAGTTCAAATAAGACTGTAGATATTGGAAGTTGCTACAATGTGTCGGAAAATCGTTGCCTGATTTGTGATGGGGATGCTCATAGAATTCTACTAACTAATTCAAGTGGGAATTATTGCCTTTGCCAATCAGGATATAGTGAAAACTCTT
>DYPF01000431.1 GCA_020720105.1 Chloroherpeton thalassium | reverse complement strand
CTCATACGTTCCGGGTTGTAACGATTCATTCACGAGTGTTTGTACTTCGCGACCCATTATGTCGTACACTTTTAACAATACTCTGTCATTCCCGTGAACACGGGAATCCACTGCCGGTATTGCAAATCGAATTTTAGTAGCCGGATTAAACGGGTTTGGATAATTTTGTTCGAGGATATATTTATCGGGTACAGAATTCCCCAACTTATTTACTGTAGTCATCAAATCGGACAATGAACGCTTCCAAAGAATGCCGCCGGAACTTAATAGAAACAAATAACCCTTGTGAACTACCATAATGGGATTATTCGGTATTACGCTAAAACCTTCATTTTTTAAAGTCCAATTAATTCCACCATTTGACGAAACATGCACTCCGGTTGTAATTGAACTGGCAACAACCGTATCACCAATGCACAATATACTTTTAATTTTATTATCAGTAAGACTTGTTATAGTGAAATTATTACCACCTGTACCTGATTTATTCAGACCGTTGTTAGCATACGAATTATCTGCAGAAGCATATACAGTTTGACCTTGAGCCCATATAGAATAAACAGTACACATCCATAAATTATTCTGAAACGTATTACCATAATTAGTAGATTTAAAGAAAGATGCATAGGGTCCATAAGGGTAGAATCCGGTTCCTATGTATAGATTTCCTTCAGATAAAAAAAGAGTCTGAATTCTTTTCATACGATTAACCTGTACCCAATTTACTCCATAGTTTGATGTTCTATAAATACCTGAATCACTTCCTGAGCAACTCGCTATCATATAAGAAGAGTCACAAGCTACAAAACTGACTGTTTTATCGGTTAATGAAGCCGTCCAGTTGGTACCGCCATTTGTGGATATGTAAACCCCGTCATTCAATCTTGTTAATATTATTTTAGAATTAAAAATATCCATTCCGAAAACAACTTCTGTTAAAGTAGAAATCCAGTTTAACCCGCTATTTGTAGAATAAGAAAGTCCATTGCCATGAGTAATCCATAGTTTATTATTAGCGGTATCAATGAACTTTGGGCTTGCAGGAGAATTAACCTGAGTCCATTGCGAATAACATTTATCCTGATAACCGGATAAAAAAGCGAAGATTGTCAGTAAAACGAAAATAAATTTAGTTTTCATAAAGAAATAATTTTATTTTTATAAAATTATATTCCATATAGTTAGTACAAATAATAAGCAAGATAAACTATATCGAATATTTTAATTAATATTTTTAGAACCCCGAGAAAATTGACAATATATATCCCAATAACAACAATTCCCGAAGGTAATTTATTGAATATTTCAAAGAACTCGCTCAAAGTTAATTTATGAAATAATTTTCCCCAAAGCAATATAAAAGATTTCCCTCGACACTTAAATAAACAACTATAAAGGGTTTAGAATATAGAAAATTTGAAGTTCATAAAGCGGAGCATTTCTTCGACGTCGAG
>DYPF01000430.1 GCA_020720105.1 Chloroherpeton thalassium | reverse complement strand
ATACAAACAGCAAAGTCAGCAATTAACAAAAAAGTAAGAAATCAATGAACCCAATAACAGCAAATATAATTAACGTCCATCATAAAATACAAAACATTAGTCCGATCATAGAATGGCTCTCAAAACCACTGCTTTTTCCAGAATAAAACTAGCAACCCGATAATAAAACTAAAAATATTAATATAAAAGATTAATTGTTAAAACTATTTGTTCAAGATAATTCGGAATCGACGCCTTCGCTGATTCAATTGCCTAGAATAAGTTAAACATAGCAGTGGATAAGTATAGATTCAAAATTTCATCATTTAGCATTGCGACTGAAACTTATAGAAGTCTATAAAATTATTTAATCGATCAGCATCAAATACAGCAAAGATAGTTGGATAGACAACAATTGAGATCCATGTTATTAGTTCTACTCAATTGCAGACAACATTTTGAACCACCTCTGGCTGAGACCTTCATCAATTTCATGAAGGCATTGTATGACATTGAAAATGTAGTCATTTCATAAGAAAAAGCTATACATTTATATCAAACCATCATCCAAAAAGCTAAATACTAAAACAAACAATAAACTATCAATCACGCAGATCCACAAGCAACAGCCAATTCTAAATTAAATGTGACTAAATGCGCTGGGAAATTTAAAAGATTTGAATAAAACAGTTACTGGAGCAAATAATTATAAAAACCATTATTGGATATCTACAAGTAGCAAGGACATTATAGAAATTTAGTCGCCAAATTTTAAATACTGTATCCAGAAAAAACAGGATTATTCACTTATGATGATCTTAGAGGAAGAATTCAAAGAGTGTTTCGCTTTGTAGTCCGGAAAATTGATATACTCTCTCGCAGTTGGGCAAAGATATTTGAATTTCCTACTTTACTGCATCTGGATGAAAACAGACTGAAATTGATTTTATTGAAGAAGGACAGCACTTACATTCGATTTAAATTAATTAATATATACAACATCGATTCATTTGATAAAACCAAAGTTGGTGAATTAATTGTGGACATAAATAAGTACTTTATTAACAAAGACAAATAGTGCTGGGACGGTAACTATAAAAATGACAAGAGCAAAAGCAAAATAGCAATGGACAAAGATAGACCGAGAAGAGCATACGTCAGACATAAAATCATGTAGCCTTCTCCTTTTACCTTTAAAGTTACGCCAGTCCCCAAAAACAGGAAATCCAGAACAAAAAAGACAGCAAAACTGAAAGTCAGCCTTTAGTAAATACATATCAGTCTATGGGACAATCAGTAACTTAATTAAAAGGAATTTGATTAATAAGAATTTGATTAATAGAAATTTGATTAATAGGAAATTGATTTTTAAAACTAGGAATTAAATCAGCAAGACTAAGCCTTATAAGCAGTTGAAGCTAATTTGTATTATTAATTTGAATAGTATTAGACAATGCTATGATTTAGTGATTGACT
>DYPF01000429.1 GCA_020720105.1 Chloroherpeton thalassium | reverse complement strand
TCTTCACCGGGAAGAAGACCTTCAACAACTTCTCTTTGAAGTCTGATTTCACCAAAGTCTAAAATTCCGTTTTCTGGATATGAATGATTTAGTATAAGTTTTTCAGTAATATGATATCCAATTGGTTTAATTGTTAAAATCTGTGATACATATCTGACATATTCTGTCATAATCTCAATATTATTGTTATTTAAATCAATTGAGTATTGTGTATTGAGTCTAATATTGTTGTTTAATCCTTCTGTTATAGGCAAATCTGTTGAATCATCAATAAGTTTAAATTTTATTGTTAGTATTTGTGCCTGATAATAACCCTGTGTTGCTGGATTTTTATTAAGCCAAGTTAAAAATTGTTTATATCCATGATGGTTTTCATTTTCAATTGCTGCTTCATTCCAAGTTCCTCTGAAACCATGAGTTGTATTACCCCATTGGTTTGATGAGTGCCTGTATCCTTCTCCTAATCCATCTTCAGGAGCAACACCCCAAGGAATTGCAGTGATTAAATCCAAATCAGGATAACCCAAAACATATTCATAATATTTTTTTCCTCCGGGAAGTGTTTTTGCAATATCTCCTGTTGTTGGATTATTTATTGTTGCAAAATCAGGCAAAAACCTTTGACCTTTATAAGATATTAAAGAATCTCCTTCTTCAAATAAATCATTAAAACCCCTTCTCTCATTAATTGTTAATCCGATTAAAACAAGTGTGTCAACAGGCATTTGATGTCCTGATGTCATTTGAGAAAGTTTATAAACCAATTCACCTGTGCTTGTTGTAATGCCGTAATATCGTATTTCGGCATTACTCAAACCATCTTCTGTTGGCTCTCCGGCTTCATGACAAGAAAGTTGATTACAATTTTCAAATTTTTCGCTGTCTTGACCTTCGGGAAAATATTGTGAATAAATTCCGTTACTTGTTGAATAATTGCTGTCAAAAATACCCGAATGAGGAGTTCCGATTGTTATTAAAGATTGAACATTATTATTATACGGCATAGTTGTTGCATAATTTTGTAAATATGTTCTTGAAAGCAATCCTCCGAATGAATGAGTAATCAAAGTAACTTTTTTACTAGTATCTCCTACAATTATGTTTATTGCTTTTGCCAAATCATCAGCAACATCACTGAATCTTGCATTTGTTCTCCATCTGAATTCATAAACGGTATAATCTGCATTGTTTAGTAATTCAGCAGTTTTTAACCAATAACCATCACCTGCCATATCATTAAGCGGTTGATATCCATGTACCAATAAAATAGGTTTTTTATCGGAGTAGGTATTTGGATACTTAAGTAATTTTGAAGCATCCTTTGTGTCTGACTTAAATCCGGTTACATAAATATTACTGGTTGTAACTCTTTTATTATTAGTAAAATTTGCATAATAAGTTTTTACTTCACTCATTGAACTTGATTTTGTTGCTTTTGTAAGTTTTCTTGTTCTTAA
>DYPF01000428.1 GCA_020720105.1 Chloroherpeton thalassium | reverse complement strand
TAAACAGATTTGTCAATCAAGGCTGATTGACCTATTTGAATGATTGAAATTTAGTAGAACAAGCATCCTTACTTGTTTGCATAAAGAACAATTATGAGACAGACACTGATTATTTCATCCTATTCCTTCACAAATTTCCCATATTTATCGCCAATTTTAACAAAATATACACCTGCGGGCAGTTGTGAAATATCAATTCGCAACTCCATCTCTCCTTGGGAGAGGGTTGGGGTGAGGGTCATCGCACATTCACCCATATAATTGTAGATGTGGATTTTCAATAGGTCTTCCACCCCACGCTTAAGCGTGAGTTTCTCCAAATCTATTTCCACATATTCGCCAGCGGGATTAGGAAAGCAATTAAAACTTAAATCAGACTTTTCTGTAATACTCGTGAAACCAGCAGCATTGTAAGTTTTGATAAATATGTTTAAATCAGTTACAAGTCCATATATTGTTGTTGAGTCGAAAGCTTTTAGCTGAAATTTATTATCCATAAATATGTCAAAACTAGAAGTACCATACTTACCTATGTAAATATCATAATAGTGTAACTGATAAGATGAAGAATTTCCATGCCAAGAAGTATTATAGATTATTTTTTGAGGAGAAATTGCAATAAAATCCTTGTTTATAGAATAACCTAAGTTATGTGCAGACGAATCCCAACTTTTTCCTGCATCCGTTGTATAAAGAATATATTCACCATATCTTACAAATCCACTTTCTTGTGAGTAAAAATCGTAATAATATTGATGGTGAACTAAAAATGTAGTGTCTTCAAGATTATTTTCAAATATATATATTCCTCCCCTTATTTTAGACGATCTCAATGAACAATATCCGTAATCTTTATTAAAAAAGTCTAAGGTTTCAAAAGTGGTTGCGGGATAAGATATTTGCTTCTCAATAATTAAAGTATCTTGGTTAATAAACATTCTTCCAAGAATTGAATTATTTGTTGTGTCGGTTGCTATGAATATAACCAAATTCGAATCAACAATATTAACTTGTGATATTTCCTTGAATTGTTTTAAAATATATGTTTTAGAAATTTTTGGCAATTCATCGTAGTAATCTATTCGAGAATGGTCTGGTGTAAATCCCACCCTAATTCCAAAGCCAAATTTTAAGGCAATTTTGCTGATTTTGTAATCTGATAAAGTATCAATTACTTTCCAAGTATCACCAGCATCACTTGTATACAAAGTGTAAGTTAATAAATCAGTGCTGGTTGTAGTTGTTGCTAAACCCTCGTCAAGAGAAGAAAAATCAAATGCACTTACATCTGCAAGTTTTTCCAATTCTTTTTCAATTAATAATTGTGTTTTCCATTGTGAATAAGAATATGAGAAAGAAAAAATAATGAATACAGTTACTAAAGATAATTTTTTAAACATTTGTGACCCCAAAAATATTTTAATTAATAAATAAAACGCATAAAAAAATACTTAATTA